>NZ_JBGMNJ010000005.1:0-261725 GCF_051336815.1 Pantoea sp. C2G6 | reverse complement strand
GAACTCAGAAGTGAAACGCCGTAGCGCCGATGGTAGTGTGGGGTCTCCCCATGCGAGAGTAGGGAACTGCCAGGCATCAATTTAAGACCAGTACGCTGGTCGTGACCACTCCGGTGACGCGGAGCGGGCGAAACACCTGAAGTCAGCGACAAGCGGACCTCAGTACAGAATCGGTGGAGCGGTAGTTCAGTTGGTTAGAATACCTGCCTGTCACGCAGGGGGTCGCGGGTTCGAGCCCCGTCCGTTCCGCCACCCTATTTAGGGGCGTAGTTCAATTGGTAGAGCACCGGTCTCCAAAACCGGGTGTTGGGGGTTCGAGTCCCTCCGCCCCTGCCAGAAAACGATCCTTTGCTTCGGCAAAGGATTTTTTTTGCGTTTAAAACAGCAAAAAAGAAAACCAGCTAAATCTAACTGGCTTCTGACCTTTTCTTCTTACTTTCCTGCCTGCAACTTCAGCTGTTTTGTCTGACCAGAATCGGAAACTTAAGCAGCTGACGGATATGCGCCTGCTGATCGCTATTCTGCAACCAGACCGCATAAAGTGGACGCACCGCGACAGGTGTATCCGGGATCACCATCAATTCACTGTATACGCTTTGCCAGAAGTCGGGCAGAAAGGCACATGCGCCGGTGGTATGCAGCAGCTCGCGGGTCACATGCGCCGAGGTCGTCGTCAGCACCGGCACATCATCGGCCCCGGAGAGATAGCTCTCATGCTGATGAAAATCCGCTCCCCACTCCAGTTTGATGTAATCATACTTCTCTCGTTTATCACTCTGCCGGGCACAGAACAGCGCCAGCGAGATATGGCCAATCTGCTGGCTGGTTAACTCATCCATTTTTGGCGCTTCGGTGGTGATCAACAGATCCAGCTGGCGCTCATGCAGCTGCTTAACCAGCAGATGCCGTTGTGCCACACGTGCTTCCAGGTGCAGGCTCTCGCGGTTCTCATAAAGCGTCTGTAGCCATGGTGTCAGATAGGCCTCCCATAGCGATGCACTGGCCCCTATTGACAGCTCATGATGCTGCTGCGTGTGGGAGACTTCCTTCTTCGCCATCAGCCAGGTATTCATCAGACTTTCAGCATAAGGAAGCAGGCGCTCACCCGCGGCGGTCAGTCGTATGTTGTTGCGATGACGGGTAAAAAGATTAACACCCAGCTGATTCTCTAACTGACGGATGCGAAAACTGACAGCAGATTGCGTAAGGTAAAGGGCTTCTGCAGCACGCCCGAAATGGCGAGTTCTGCTCACTTCCAGGAAAGTTTTCAGTAATTCCGTATCCACAGCGTTCTCCCAAAAAATGTTTGTCGTATAGATTTAAATGTTTTGTTTTACACTCTGTCAAGCCTATCTAATACTCCGCGCCATTAATAGCACGGCATTAGAGAATCAGGAGCGTGTAACATGGCGGAAAGCTTCTCAACCGAGAATCGTTTCTTTGATAACAAGCATTACCCGCGTGGTTTCTCACGCCACGGTGACTTTACTATTAAAGAAGCTCAGCTTCTTGAACGCCACGGTTTCGCCTTTAATGAGCTTGATTTATCAAAGCGTGAGCCAGTAACCGAAGAAGAACGTTTGTTTGTAGAAGTGTGTCGTGGCGTGCGTGAGCCGCAAACGGAAGCTGAACGTGTGTGGTCCAAATATATGACCCGCATTAAGCGTCCTAAGCGTTTCCATACGCTCTCTGGCGGTAAGCCGCAGATGGATACCGTCGAAGACTACACTGACAGCGACGATTAACAGAGAAGGGGCGAAAGCCCCTTTTTTATTGCAGGCTGTTATGCAGATGGATCATTAATCGATCAATCGTCCGGTAACTGACAGCCTCCTGTAGATGCTGCCGGGTTATCTCAGCTTCGCCAGCCAGATCGGCCACCGTTCGGGCCACTTTCAGAATACGTTGCCAGGCCCGCACGGATAAACCCAGCTTTCCCAGCACTGACTCCAGCCACTCCGCATCTGCTTTAGTTATCTGACACCAGCGCAGGATCTCTGCGTTGTTTAAATGCGCATTAATTTTACCTGAGCGGGTCAGCTGAATATCCCGTGCTGCGACCACCCGATGGCGGACTGTGGCAGACGTTTCCGCGGTGGGACGCTGTCCGCTGAGTGTTCCACCAGGAAGCAGCGGGATCTCCAGCGAAAGATCAAAACGGTCGAGAAAGGGGCCGGATAACTTACTGAGATAGCGCAGCACCTGCTGCGGTGAGCAGCGGTTATGCTGCCCCTGATAGTGTCCGGTCGGGCTGGGATTCATCGCGGCAATCAGCTGAAAGCGTGCCGGATAGGTGACTTTTGCCCGCGCGCGGGAGATAGCGATGGTTCCCGACTCAATCGGCTCGCGCAGCGAGTCGAGCACTTTACGATCAAACTCCGGCAATTCATCTAAAAAGAGCACACCGTTATGCGCCAGTGAGATCTCACCGGGACGGGGTAATGAGCCGCCGCCAATCAGAGCGTAAAGGGAAGCGCTGTGGTGAGGCGATCGGAAAGGACGGGTGCGCCACTGCCGATGCAGAGTGTTGCCGTTCACCAGACTGGCGATCGCCGCACACTCCAGCGCCTCCTGATCGCTCAGGGGTGGCATGATGCCAGGCAAGCGGGTTGCCAGCATCGTTTTTCCGGTACCGGGGGGCCCAATCAGTAGCAGATTGTGTCCGCCCGCGGCAGTGATTTCTAATGCTCTGCGCCCCTGTTGCTGGCCGATAATATCGGAGAGATCGTCAGCGGACTCTTCATGCTGAAAATCGGGATAGCGGGCAACCGGCAGCGTGAGTTCATCGCGCAGAAAGGCGCAGACCTCTCTGAGGTTTGTCGCAACCAGCGACGTACCCTGACGGATCAGCCCGGCGTCGCATTGATTTTCCTCTGAAAGAACCAGCTGCCGTCCAGCCTGGATAGTAACCATGGCCGCAGGAATCGCGCCCTGTACCGCGCAGAGCGCGCCGTCAAGCGCCAGTTCACCCAGAAACTCATAGTGCGTCAGCTTGTCGGCAGGAAGCTGCTCAGAAGCGACCAGGATAGCGATCGCCATAGGTAAGTCATAACGACCTCCCTCCTTGGGTAGATCTGCCGGGGCGAGATTAATGGTGACCCGCTTGGCCGGGAAGGTGAATCCACTGTTAATAATGGCGCTGCGCACCCGTTCCCGGGCCTCCTTCACCGTGGTTTCTGGCAGGCCAACCAGCGTCAGCGCCGGCAGGCCATTACTGATATGCGCCTCAATGGTCACCAACGGTGCTTCTACGCCTAATGCCGCCCGGGTCAGAACTTTAGACAATGACATACTCGCTCCTTATGCCCGCCAGTCTGGTAGTGGCGTTAAAGAAAAGCGAGCGGGTCATCAGCAGTGTTCGCGTCATCGCGCAGCAGATCTCCATCTGTTACATGAAGTTCCACAACGCTGCGCGGTTGCACGCAAATTCAGCAAAAGATTATTACGTCAGTAAAGTGATGAATAATTATCATGAGCGCATTATTCCTTTAATTACAGATTGATAGCCTGACTGCTGACGCCGGGCTTTAAAAAAAAGCTGCAAAAAAAGTTGTGTCATGACCCCTGACTATGATAACTCTGTAGGCATTACTTCGAACACGTAAAAGAATTGAACAACACATGAAAGCCCTTCTACAAGTGATTAGCCTGGTCGTGATTAGCGTGGTGGTGATTATTAACCTACCGTGCGGGGCAACGCTTGGAGAAAGAAAGGCTTAAAAATCAAGCCTCGAATCCGAAAAAACCCCCGCACCGAAAGGTCCGGGGGTTTTTTTTCGACCAGGCGAAATATCAGTAAATCCACAAGGAACAAACAATGAACAGTAGCATAAAATTCTGTTGTTCCGGTCAGGACACAGGAGAATAGCGATGACAGGTGCACAGTGGGTAGTTCAGGCTTTACGCGCGCAGGGGGTTGATACCGTATTCGGTTACCCTGGCGGTGCCATCATGCCGGTTTATGACGCGCTCTATGATGGCGGCGTGGAACACCTACTGTGTCGTCACGAGCAGGGCGCGGTAATGGCCGCGATCGGTTATGCACGTTCAACCGGTAAAACCGGCGTCTGTATTGCCACCTCCGGTCCGGGTGCGACTAACCTGATCACCGGCCTGGCGGATGCGATGATGGACTCAGTGCCGGTAGTCGCAGTCACGGGCCAGGTCTCCTCCGCGTTCATCGGCACCGATGCGTTTCAGGAGATCGACGTACTCGGCCTTTCACTGGCCTGTACCAAACACAGTTTCCTGGTGGAGTCGCTGGATGAACTGCCCGCGATCATGGCGCAAGCCTTTGCCATGGCGCAGTCGGGTCGGCCAGGTCCGGTGCTGGTTGATATTCCAAAAGATATTCAGATTGCCCAGGGTGAGCCCGCCCCCCATCTGGTTCAGGTTGAAGAGGGCATGGCGCTGCCGCATCAGGCGATCCTCGAAGCGCGTAACCTGATGGCGAAAGCAAAGAAACCGATGCTCTATGTCGGTGGCGGAGTGGCTCTGGCACAAGCGGTCCCGGCGCTGCGGGCGCTGGCAGAAGAGAGCGGCATCCCCGCAGTGGCAACCCTGAAAGGTCTGGGCAGCGTAGACGCAGAGAGCGACCTCTATCTCGGCATGCTGGGCATGCACGGCACCAAAGCCGCGAACCTGGCCGTACAGGCGTGTGACCTGCTGATCGCGGTCGGTGCCCGTTTCGATGACCGCGTGACCGGCAAGCTGGACACCTTTGCCCCGCACGCCAGCGTCATTCATCTCGACATCGATCCCGCCGAGTTAAACAAACTGCGTCGCGCCCATGTCTCTTTGCAGGGGGATCTCAACCATCTGCTGCCTGCGTTGAGCCAGCCGCTGTCTGTCGACGCCTGGCGCGACGAGGTAAAAGCGCTGAAAGCCAGTTACCCGTGGCGCTATGATCATCCGGGCGAAGCAATCTATGCGCCGCTGTTGCTGAAGCAGCTGTCGGATCGCAAACCCGCCAATGCTGTGGTCACTACCGACGTCGGACAGCACCAGATGTGGGCGGCACAGCATATGGCCTTCAGCGCCCCGGAGAATTTCATCACCTCCAGCGGATTGGGCACGATGGGCTTTGGTCTGCCGGCCGCCATCGGTGCGCAGGTAGCCCGACCGGACGACACCGTTATCTGTGTCTCAGGCGATGGCTCCATCATGATGAACATCCAGGAGCTGGGCACCATCAAGCGTGGCAAGCTGCCGGTCAAAATCGTCCTGCTGGATAATCAGCGCCTGGGCATGGTGCGTCAGTGGCAGCAGCTCTTTTTCGACGGTCGCTATAGCGAAACTAACCTCTCTGACAATCCCGATTTCCTGACGCTGGCCAGCGCCTTCAATATTCCCGGCCAGCGCATTACCCGTAAAGATCAGGTCGACGCCGCACTTGATGCTCTGCTGAACAGCGAAGGTCCTTACTTCCTGCATGTTGCAATTGATGAGCATGAAAACGTCTGGCCACTGGTACCGCCGGGTGCCAGCAATGCAAACATGATGGAGAAAACCGTATGAACCAGCATCAATTGTCTATCGAAGCCCGTTTCCGCCCTGAAATATTAGAGCGCATTTTGCGTGTGGTACGTCACCGCGGTTTCCAGGTCTGCTCTATGAACATGGCCTCGGTGGCTAACGCCGAAAATATTAATATTGAAATGACCGTTGCCAGCCAGCGCTCCGTCGATTTACTGTCGTCGCAGTTAAGTAAACTGATCGACGTCGCATGCGTTCAGATTCAACAACAGACAACACAACAAATCCGCGCCTAGCCGCGAGAGGGAATAACAATGAGCACGAAGAAAGCAGACTTTATTTGGTTCAATGGCGAGATGGTTAAGTGGGAAGAGGCGAAGGTCAGCGTCATGTCCCATGCGTTGCACTACGGTACGTCGGTATTCGAAGGCGTGCGCTGCTACGACTCTCACAAAGGACCGGTTGTGTTCCGTCATCGCGAACACATGCAACGTCTGCACGACTCCGCCAAAATCTATCGCTTCCCGATTAAAAGCAGCGTTGATGAGCTGATGGAAGCCTGCCGCGAAGTCATCCGCGTGAATAAACTGAAAAGTGCTTATATCCGTCCGCTGGCTTTTGTGGGTGATGTGGGCCTGGGCGTGAACCCGCCAGATGGCTTCACCACTGACGTGATTATTGCCGCTTTCCCGTGGGGCGCTTATCTGGGTGCTGAAGCGCTGGAGAACGGCATCGATGCCATGGTCTCTTCGTGGAACCGCGTTGCGCCAAACACCCTGCCTACCGCGGCGAAAGCGGGCGGCAACTACCTCTCCTCACTGCTGGTGGGCAGCGAAGCGCGCCGCCACGGCTATCAGGAAGGGATCGCGCTGGATACTAACGGCCTGATCTCAGAAGGCGCGGGCGAAAACCTGTTTGAAGTGAAAGATGGCGTGCTGTTTACTCCGCCGTTCACCTCCTCTGCACTGCCGGGCATCACCCGCGATGCCATCATCAAGCTGGCGCGTGATATGGGAATCGAAGTGCGTGAACAGGCGCTCTCCCGTGAGTCACTCTACCTGGCCGACGAAATCTTTATGTCCGGCACCGCAGCGGAAATCACTCCGGTGCGCAGCGTTGACCGTATCCAGGTGGGCGAAGGCAAATGCGGCCCGGTAACCAAACGTGTTCAGCAGGCCTTCTTTGGTCTGTTCACCGGCGAGACCGAAGACAAGTGGGGCTGGTTAGATCCGGTTAACCCATAATCAGATACCGCGCGGGCGTCATCTGACGTCCGCGAGCTTATTCTTACTGGAGTAAATAGAGCATGCCTAAGTACCGTTCCGCCACCACCACCCACGGCCGCAACATGGCGGGTGCCCGTGCCTTATGGCGCGCGACAGGAATGACCGACGACGATTTCGGCAAGCCGATTATCGCGGTAGTTAACTCATTCACCCAATTTGTACCGGGCCACGTTCACCTGCGCGACCTGGGTAAACTGGTCGCTGAGCAGATCGAAGCGGCAGGCGGTGTGGCTAAAGAGTTCAACACCATTGCGGTGGATGACGGTATTGCCATGGGGCATGGCGGCATGCTCTATTCACTGCCTTCGCGTGAGCTGATTGCCGACTCGGTCGAGTACATGGTTAACGCGCACTGCGCTGACGCCATGGTCTGTATCTCTAACTGCGATAAAATCACCCCCGGCATGCTGATGGCGTCTCTGCGCCTCAATATTCCGGTGATCTTCGTCTCAGGCGGACCGATGGAAGCGGGTAAAACCAAACTTTCCGATCAGATCATCAAGCTGGATCTGGTGGATGCGATGATTCAGGGTGCCAACCCGAACGTCAGCGATGCCGACAGCGAGCAGATCGAACGTTCTGCCTGTCCGACCTGCGGCTCCTGCTCCGGCATGTTCACCGCCAACTCGATGAACTGTCTGACCGAAGCGCTGGGTCTCTCGCAGCCGGGCAACGGTTCTCTGCTGGCGACCCACGCCGACCGTAAAGAGCTGTTTATCAACGCCGGTAAGCGCATCGTCAGCCTTACCAAGCGCTACTACGAGCAGGATGATGTCAACATGCTGCCGCGCAACATCGCGACCAAGGCCGCCTTTGAAAACGCCATGACGCTGGATATTGCCATGGGCGGTTCCACCAACACCGTGCTGCACCTGCTTGCTGCCGCGCAGGAAGGTGAGATCGACTTTAATATCTCTGACATCGATCGCCTGTCCCGTAAAGTGCCTCAGCTCTGCAAAGTGGCACCCAGTACCCCGAAATATCATATGGAAGATGTGCATCGCGCCGGTGGCGTCATCGGCATCCTCGGTGAGCTGGATCGTGCCGGTCTGATCGACACCAGCGCCCGCAACATTCTCCAGCAGACCATGCGTGAAACCCTGGATCAGTACGACATCATGCTGACCAAAGACCAGGCCGTAAAAGATATGTTCCGCGCGGGTCCGGCGGGGATCCGTACCACTCAGGCATTCTCACAGAACTGCCGCTGGGACACGCTGGATGATGACCGTGCCGAAGGCTGTATCCGTACCCGTGAAAACGCCTACTCGCAGGATGGCGGTCTGGCCGTGCTGTACGGCAACATCGCGGAAGATGGCTGTATCGTCAAAACCGCGGGCGTAGACAAAGAGATCCTTACCTTCACCGGCCCGGCCAAAGTCTACGAAAGCCAGGATGACGCGGTAGAAGCGATTCTGGGCGGCAAAGTGGTGGCGGGTGACGTGGTGGTCATTCGCTACGAAGGACCAAAAGGCGGACCGGGGATGCAGGAGATGCTCTATCCGACCACCTATCTGAAATCGATGGGGCTGGGTAAAAGCTGTGCGCTGATCACCGATGGCCGCTTCTCGGGCGGCACCTCAGGTCTCTCTATCGGTCACGCCTCCCCGGAAGCGGCGAACGGCGGCACTATCGCGCTGGTCAAAGATGGCGACACCATTGAGATCGATATTCCTAACCGCGGCATTAAGCTGGCCGTCCCGGATAACGAACTACATGCGCGCCGCGAAGAGCAGGAAGCGCGTGGCGATGCGGCCTATACGCCGGTTAATCGCCAGCGCGAAGTCTCGTTCGCACTGCGTGCTTACGCATCACTGGCGACCAGCGCGGATAAAGGCGCGGTCCGCGATAAGAGCAAGCTGGGAGGCTAAGATGGCCGAGTCTCAACCGCTACCTGAGGCGCCCTGCGGCGCCGAGTATTTGCGCGCAGTGCTGCGTTCACCGGTGTATGAAGTGGCACAGGTGACGCCGCTGCAAATTATGGAAAAAATTTCGTCGCGTCTTGGCAACACTATTCTGGTGAAGCGGGAAGATCGTCAGCCGGTGCACAGTTTCAAGCTGCGCGGGGCCTACGCGATGATCGCCGGTCTGAACGAAGAGCAGAAAGCGCGCGGCGTGGTGACGGCCTCCGCCGGTAATCACGCGCAGGGCGTGGCGCTGTCGGCCAGCAAGCTGGGCATTAAGTCCCTGATTGTGATGCCGCTGGCGACGGCAGACATCAAGGTTGATGCGGTGCGTGCATTTGGCGGTGAGGCTTACCTGTTTGGGGCCAACTTTGATGAGGCCAAAGCCAAAGCGATCGAACTCTCTGAGCAGCGCGGCTACACCTTTGTGCCGCCGTTTGACCATCCGGCGGTGATCGCCGGGCAGGGCACGCTGGCGATGGAGCTGCTGCAACAGGACGCCCATCTCGACCGGATATTTGTGCCGGTGGGCGGTGGCGGTCTGGCTGCGGGCGTGGCGGTGCTGATCAAGCAGCTGATGCCGCAAATCAAAGTGATTGCGGTGGAGTCTGAAGATTCGGCCTGTCTGAAAGCCGCGCTGGAAGCGGGTCATCCGGTCGATCTGCCGCGTGTCGGGCTGTTTGCCGAAGGGGTGGCGGTGAAACGGATCGGCAGCGAAACCTTCCGGCTCTGTCAGGCCTACATTGATGACATCATCACCGTCGACAGTGACGCCATCTGCGCCGCGATGAAAGATCTGTTTGAAGATGTGCGCGCCGTGGCTGAGCCGTCGGGAGCGCTGGCACTGGCGGGCATGAAGAAGTATATCCAGCAGCACGACATCAAGGGCGAGCGACTGGCGCACGTGCTCTCCGGGGCCAACGTCAATTTCCACGGTCTGCGTTACGTTTCGGAGCGTTGCGAGCTGGGCGAACAGCGCGAAGCACTGCTGGCCGTCACCATCCCGGAGCAGCAGGGCAGCTTCCTGCGTTTCTGCCAGACGCTGGGCGGACGTTCGATTACCGAGTTTAACTATCGCTACGCCGATGCGGATAAAGCCTGCATTTTTGTCGGCGTGCGGCTGACCCGCGGACGGGAAGAGCGCAGTGAGATCATCAGCCAGCTCACCGACAGCGGTTATCAGGTGGTCGATCTCTCTGACGATGAGATGGCGAAGCTGCACGTCCGTTACATGGTGGGCGGACGTCCTTCCAAACCGCTGCGCGAACGGTTGTTCAGCTTTGAATTCCCGGAGGCGCCAGGCGCGTTGCTGAAGTTCCTGCAAACGCTCGGCACCCACTGGAATATCTCGCTGTTCCACTATCGCAGCCACGGCACTGATTACGGTCGGGTGCTGACGGCGTTTGAGCTGGGCAGCGATGAGCCGCGTTTCGAAGAGCATCTGGCCGATCTGGGCTACGACTTTCATGATGAAAGCCAGAACCCGGCGTTCCGCTTCTTTCTGTCAGGCAGCTGATTAGAGCTGACTCCAGAAGGCACTGATGAGCGGCTCGCTGAGCCGCTTTTTCTGCACGCAGACGCCAAGTTCAAACGGCGCGACCGATTCAATATTCTCCAGCAGCAGCACGCGGTTGCGCACCGGCTCCGGGCTGTTCTCCAGCACCACATCCGGCAGCAGGGCGATGCCGCAACCCAGCGCCACCATCGAGACAATCGCCTCATGGCCCGACACCGTGGCGTAAATCAGCGGGTTAGGGATGCGCTGACGGCGGAACCAGAGATCGATACGCCGCCGCGCCGGTCCCTGCTCCGGCAGAATAAACGGGATCTGCGACCAGTCGGGCTGTGGCTGAGTGGCCTGAGCGCGAACCGCACAGGGCAAGGCGGGCGCAATCAGCACCAGCGGGATCAGTCCCAGTGGCATAAAATCGATGCTGGCGGGCAGGGTTTCAGGGCGTCCGGCAATCGCCAGGTCGGCATCGCCGGAGTGCACTTTTTCCACCGCATCCGCCGCGTCACCGGTATTGAGTTTGATTTCTACCTGCGGATGTTCAGCACGAAAGCGGTCGAGGATCGGTGGCAGATGGCTGTAAGCCGCGGTGACCGAGCAGAACAGGCGCAGCTCGCCGCTCAGTGACGGGCCATTCAGATCCATCACATGACGCAGTTGCTGATACTGCAACAGCGTCTGCTGGGCAAACTGGCGCAGCCGTTCGCCCGCCTCGGTTAAGGTGACGGTGCGGTTATCGCGCAGAAACAGCGCATGGCCGACATCCTCTTCCAGCCGCTGGATCTGGCGTGACAGCGTCGAGGGGCTGACATGCATGGCACGCGCGGTGCGCCCGAAATGGCAGCTTTCTGCCAGATGAAGAAACAGTTTCAGATCCCGTAAATCCATGAATGCATCGCCTCGGCTTGGTATTGCATTTATTGCAATGTGACGTTGTTAATATATCAATTTAAGCAACAGAATTCCTGTCATATGATGGGGTCATTCGCGGCGTTGCATCACACGCCGTTCCTGAACAAAAAAAGCAAACACAACTTACCGGAGTACCCATGGCTAACTATTTCAACACATTGAACCTGCGCAACCAGTTGGCGCAATTAGGCAAATGTCGTTTCATGGCGCGCGATGAATTCGCCGATGGCGCCAGTTTCCTGAAAGGCAAAAAAGTCGTTATCGTTGGCTGTGGTGCGCAGGGCCTGAATCAGGGTCTGAACATGCGTGATTCCGGTCTGGATGTCGCCTATGCACTGCGTGCCGAAGCGATTGCGGAGAAACGCCCTTCATGGCGCAAAGCGACCGATAACGGTTTCAAAGTGGGTACTTACGAAGAGCTGATCCCGCAGGCGGATCTGGTGGTGAACCTGACGCCAGACAAGCAGCACTCTGCTGTGGTTCAGGCTGTTCAGCCGCTGATGAAAGATGGCGCTGCGCTGGGCTACTCACACGGTTTCAACATCGTTGAAGTGGGCGAGAGCATCCGTAAAGACATTACCGTCGTGATGGTGGCGCCGAAGTGTCCGGGTACAGAAGTGCGCGAAGAGTACAAGCGTGGCTTTGGTGTCCCGACGCTGATCGCGGTTCACCCGGAAAACGATCCAAAAGGCGAAGGCATGGCGATTGCCAAAGCCTGGGCCGCCGCGACCGGTGGCGATCGTGCTGGTGTGCTGGAATCCTCCTTCGTTGCCGAAGTGAAATCTGACCTGATGGGTGAGCAGACCATTCTGTGCGGCATGTTGCAGGCCGGTTCACTGCTCTGCTTCGACAAGCTGGTGGCGGAAGGGACCGACCCGGCTTACGCAGAAAAACTGATCCAGTTCGGCTGGGAAACCATCACCGAATCGCTGAAGTTTGGTGGCATCACCCTGATGATGGATCGCCTCTCTAACCCGGCGAAACTGCGCGCTTATGCGCTGTCTGAGCAGCTGAAAACCATCATGGCACCGCTGTTCCAGAAACATATGGATGACATCATCTCTGGTGAATTCTCCTCCGGCATGATGGCTGACTGGGCCAACGATGATAAAAAACTGCTGACCTGGCGTGAAGAGACCGGCAAAACCGCGTTCGAAACCGCCTCTCAGTATGAAGGTAAAATCGAAGAGCAGGAGTACTACGACAAAGGCGTGGTGATGGTTGCGATGGTTAAAGCGGGCGTTGAGCTGGCGTTTGAGACCATGGTTGACGCCGGTATCATCGAAGAGTCGGCTTACTATGAGTCTCTGCATGAGCTGCCGCTGATCGCGAACACTATCGCCCGTAAGCGTCTGTATGAGATGAACGTGGTGATCTCCGATACTGCTGAGTATGGTAACTATCTGTTCTCCTTCGCGGCGGTGCCGTTGCTGAAAGAGTTCATGACCACGCTGCAACCAGGCGATCTGGGCAAAGCGGTTGAGGGCACCCAGGTTGATAACGCGCAGCTGCGTGATGTCAACGAAGCGGTTCGCCAGCATCCGATTGAAACCGTTGGCCGCAAACTGCGTGGCTACATGACCGACATGAAGCGTATCGCTGTCGCGGGCTAATCACCGGCTTCACGATTTTCAGCAGAAAAACCCCGGCTTGCCGGGGTTTTTTATTTGAGAATACTGCCTGCATTGCTGTAAGACCATGCCTGCACAGGCAACACGGTCAGATCGGAAAGGCGCTAATGCCAATCCCTGGCCGCTCGGCTCGCGCGATTATGCCCCTCATCCCTGAGGTGCGCCCGTAAACGGGCCAACGCTTTGCGTTGTTCAAAAACGCTCCCGGCGTTTTTGTCCCTGGCGCGGGACGCTTTCCTCTTCTGACCGTGTTCCCTGCGCGTTTAGCTTATCTATCGCGGTCATATTCACCTTAGCCCGGAGAGTTCAAAAGATATCCACCCTGAGCCTGCTCGTTAATCTGAACCCAGCCCATAAAAAAACCCGGCGGCTGCCGGGTTTCACTAAGCGTTATCTAAGAAGATTAGACATCATACAGCGTCTGATGGCGCGTCTCTTTACAGGCGATCAGCGCGATCAGCGTCAGCACCGCCATCGACGCCAGATAAAGCCCTACCGCCTGCAAACCATAATTGGCATTCAGCCAGGTGGCGATATAGGGCGCGACAGAAGCACCGAGAATCGAGGACAAATTATAGGAGAACGAGGCACCGGTATAACGCACTTCGGTCGGAAACAGCTCCGGCAGCAGGGCACCCATCGGGCCAAACGTCAGGCCCATAATGCTCAGACCCAGCAGCAGGAAAATCATCACCAGTGCCTGCGAACCGGAACCGAGCATCGCCGGAAACAGGAATGAGAAGGCGATAATCATCAGCGTAATGGTAATCATGGTTTTGCGACGACCAAAGCGGTCAGCCAGCAGGCCGGCAATCGGCACCATCACACCAAAACCAATCACCGCCACCATCAGCATCCACAGCATACTGTTACGGGGAATACCCAGTCCGGCAGGCGCAGGCGTGGTGCCGTAACTCATCGAGTAGACGGTCATAATATAGAACAGCGTGTAGGTCGCCAGCATGATAAAGGTGCCGAGAATAGTGGCGGTCAGATGCTGACTCAGCAGCGCCGCAATTGGCACCCGAACCTGCTTCTTCTCTTTCTGCACTTTAGCAAACACCGGGCTCTCATGCAGTGAGACGCGCACATAGAGACCAATCAGCACCAGCACGGCGGAGAGGATAAACGGCACGCGCCAGCCCCACTGCATAAACTGCTCGTCGGTCAGCAGCCAGGAGAGCAGCAGGAAGGTGCCATTGGCGAAGAAAAAGCCAATCGGCGCACCCAGCTGCGGGAAGGAGCCATAGAGCGCACGCTTCTTCGCTGGCGCATTTTCGGTGGCCAGCAGCGCCGCGCCGCCCCATTCACCGCCCAGTCCCAGTCCCTGACCAAAACGCGCCAGCGCCAGCAGCAGCGGGGCCATCACGCCAATGGTTTCATAGCCGGGCAGCAGACCGATTACCACGGTAGAGATCCCCATGGTCAGCAGCGAGGCAACCAGCGTGGCTTTACGCCCGACGCGGTCGCCAAAGTGACCAAACAGCGCGGAGCCAATCGGACGGGCAATAAAAGCGATAGCGAAGGTCGCCAGCGACTGGAGCGTGGCGACCGTGGCGTCACCCTGCGGGAAAAAGATGTGCGGAAAAACAATCACCGCGGCAGTGGCATAAATATAAAAGTCGAAAAACTCAATGGCCGTGCCGACCAGTGAGGCAATCACCACTTTGCTGCGTGAGTTAACCGGCGTGGGGTCCTGCTGGTGGTCGAGTCTGTCTGTGAGGGAGGCTTGCATAACTGTTTCTTATTTGTAAATACAGACAAAGAATCTTACGCACCTGCCTGGCCTCATTCAATGATGAAAACCCGCGCCGCGTCTGGCTTTGGCGGGCAAAAAGAGGATAATTTTTGTGGTGCGGTGAATACCGGGTGATAGCGGGGAAAACCGGAGCATATCTGGCGGGATACTCTAAGAAAGGGCTAAATAAAAGTGACCCCTCAGCTATTCATCCTGTTATCTGGGTAAAAAATAGCCGAAGGGTGACATTTTCCGCTGTTGTTAACGAGGCGCTACGATTTCCGCCGCGCGGCGCTGCCCGCTTCCGGCATCTGCGGATCGTCTTTGTATTTCGCGGTAGCGATCCAGGCGGCGCAGAACAGCGTCAGACGGGCGAAGAAGTAGAAAAACGCCATCAGGCCGAGCACGGAACCAAACGCGGCACCGGAAGGGGATGTCGCCAGCTTCGGCAGCGTCAGGGTCATCACAAACTTAATCACCTCAAAGCCGATGGCCGCCAGCAGGGTGCCGCGAAACAGCGCTTTCTTACGTGGCTTATGACGCGGCAGGATCCAGAAAATCCACAGGAACAGCAAGTAGTTAGCCAGCACAGAAATCGAGGTGGCGATAATGGTCATAGCCGGGCGCAACCAGTCGATGCCATCCAGCCCCAGCGCGCTGACAATAGTCGCCTGCGCCGAACCGGCCACCGAGGTCAGCGAAAGGGTGATCACCAGCGCCAGCATCAGGCCAGCCAGCGACAGTAAATCGCGGATATAGCGTTTCCAGATCTTCTCTTTGTCATCAGGCTGGCGTTCCCACACGTCGCGCGACTGGGCGCGAATCGCTTCCCGCAGATTACCCATCCAGTTAAGACCGGAATAGAGCGCCAGCAGCAGACCGGTGATCCCCACGGTGGCACGCTGCTGAATCGCGGTATTCACCGTATTCTTCAGGGTGGTGGCCAGCGTCGGATCGCTGATGCTGCTGACGATTTTGTTGATGATATCGGTCAGCAAATCCTGATTCGATGCCAGCACAAAACCCACGGCGGCAAACGACACCATCAGAATCGGGATCAGCGACAGAAAAGAGAAATAGGTGATGGCCGCGCCAAACTGGCTGCCGAGCCGATCGTTAAAGCGGTCCAGGGCGCGGATAAAATGCGCCACCGCCGGAATAGCCTGAAACCAGGTGGCAAAACGCGACACGCGGACAATCGATTTATCCACGGTCTCGTTGCCGGTTTTAATGTCGATAAGCGGCTTATGCGGCTGCGTATCCTGCGGATTTTCCTGCTTGTCTGTCATAGACCTTCACTGTCCTGTTTATCATTAAAATCAAAGTATAGCCGCTCAGGTGACGTACTCCTGTAACACCTGACTCAGCCACTCCATAAATACCCGCACGCGGCGGGCCACATTGCGCCGATGGGGATAAAGCAGATGGATCGGCATCGGCCTGGCGGGAAAGCGATGCAGCACCTCAACCAGATCGCCCTTTTCCAGCAAGGTCTGAATACCGCTGGCCGGCACCTGAATAATGCCTAACCCCGCCAGACAGGCGGCGCGATAGGTTTCCGTGCTGTTCACCGTCACCACGCCACCGGTCTGCACATAGTGACACTGGCGGCCATCAAAATATTCAAAACCCAGCGACGCCTGACCCGGCTGCTGGCTGTAGTGCACCATCGCATGCTGCGACAGCTCCTCCAGCCGCACCGGCATACCAAAGCGCGAAAGGTAGCCAGGGCTGGCGCAGTTAATCAAGGTGTGGGTGCCAATTTTTCGCGCAATCAGACCTGAATCTTTCAGCTCGCCTACCCGAATCACGCAGTCAAACCCTTCGCGGATCACATCCACCTGACGGTCGCTGCTGCTCAGCTCAATCTCCACGCCGGGATAGTGCTGCAAAAATTCCGGTAAACGCGGCAGCACAAAACCGGTCGCCATCGCCACCGACATATCGACCCGCAGTTTACCGCTAAGTGTGGCGGGATCGTGCTGAAACAGACTATCCATATCATCAATCATCGATAACAAATCGAGACAGCGATCGTAATAGACCAGCCCATCCTGGGTCAGCTGCACCTGGCGCGTGGTGCGATGCAGCAGTCGGGTCGCCATCTGGTTCTCCAGCGCCTGTATCAGCCGCGATACGCTGCCTTTCGGCACCCCTAAACTCTCCGCCGCGCGGGTAAAACTGCCCATTTCGGCCACCCGCACAAACACCTGCATTGCGTGAATTTTGTCCATGTTGTTCACCGATTGTTGTTGTTATTGAAACAGTGATGCGCTTTTAACACTGTTTATAGATCAACCCTTCACGAATATCCTTACTTCGTGTTCAATTTTTCAACAGGTGTGAGAGATGAATCAGAAAGTTGCGTTAATTACCGGTGCAAACCGCGGTTTAGGCCGCAATGGCGCGTTAAAACTGGCCGCCAGAGGCACAGATATTATCCTGACCTACCGCAGTCACGCTGACGAAGCGCAGGCGGTGGTTAAAGAGATTGAAGCGCTGGGCAGGCGCGCCGTGGCGCTGGCGCTGGATGTTGGCGACACCGGTCAGTTCGATGCGTTTGTGGCGCAGGTCAGAACCACGCTGCAACAGCGGTGGCAGTGCGAGCGCTTTGACTATTTAGTGAACAATGCCGGGCATGGGCATTACAGGCCGTTTACCGAGACCAGCGAAGCGGAGTTCGACGCCCTGGTGAACGTACATTTCAAAGGGCCCTACTTCCTGACGCAGAAACTGTTACCGCTGATCCATGACGGTGGTCGCATCCTGAATATCTCCAGCGGCCTGACCCGGCTGGTCTACCCCGGCTCCGCCACCTACGCCTCGATGAAAGGGGCGATGGAGGTGCTGACGCGCTACCAGGCGAAAGAGCTGGGCGCGCGCCGCATCCGGGTTAACATTCTGGCGCCAGGGGCGATAGAGACCGACTTCGGCGGCGGCCGGGTGCGGGATACCCCGGAGATTAACCAGCAGATCGCCGGTCTGACCGCGCTGGGCCGGGTAGGGCTGCCGGACGATATTGGTGACGCCATCAGCGCCATTCTCAGCGATGAAACCGGCTGGATCACCGCCCAGCGCATTGAAGCCTCGGGCGGACAGGGGATTTGACCGCTGGCGGCGTCACGGCTTTAACCGTCACCGACGCCGCCGCGTTTTACAGCGAAATGGTGCCGTCAATCACCGTGACGGTATGGCCGCCAATCCAGATGGTGTCACCCGCAAACGTCACCGTCACCCGGCCAGCACGTTGCAGCGCGGTGCCCTGACGCACCCGGTAGTCGGTGGTCTCTCCTGCCGTGGCAAAGTAACGCGCCAGGCAGGCGTTGGCGCTGCCGGTGACCGGATCTTCCGTCAGACTGCCGTGTTCCACCAGCAGGCCGCGCACTTCATACTGCTCGCTCTCGCCCTGGGGTAAACGGCCAAACAGCATTACGCCGGTCACGCCCGCATGATTAATCAGCCGTGCTAAATCACTGACGCTGGGTTGCACTGCCAGCACCGCTCCGGCGCTGACCATCGGCACCAGCAGCCAGCGAATCCCCATATCGACCACGGTCGGGCTTTGAGTCAGGTCGAAAGCGTCACTGTTCAGGGCGTTACTCAGCAGGGCATCCTGCCAGGGAGCCAGCGTGGCCGCGGGCGCGGCAAAGGCCAGCTCGCCCGCCGCGCCAATCTTCACCGTCACATTACCGACGCCACACTGCTGAACGATTTCGCCTGGCGTGCGGGTCGGCCAGCCCGCTTCCAGCAGCGCATGCGCGGTGCCGAGCGTCGGATGACCGGCGAACGGCAGCTCACCTTCCACGGTAAAAATGCGCACCCGATAATCGGCGTCAGCGTGCTCTGGCGGCAGCACAAAGGTGGTTTCCGACAGATTGGTCCAGCGGGCAATTGCCGCCAGCTGACTGTCGCTTAACCCCTGCGCATCCATAATCACCGCCAGCGGATTGCCATTAAAAGCGGATGAGGTAAACACATCGACTTGCTTAAACGCGACCTGCATTCTGACTCCTTGTTTATTGGGCTGGGTGTAGCCTTTTCTCTGCCGGAAGATTGCTTATAACAGGTAACAGGGTTATGAATAAGTTAAATATTTCACCGGAGAGTGTGAATGTTAACAATCCTGGGACGCGCCTCCTCAATCAACGTGCGCAAAGTATTATGGCTGTGTGATGAGCTTGACCTCGACTACCAGCGGGAAGAGTGGGGCGATGGTTTCCGCTCCACCCATCTGCCCGAATTCATGGCGCTCAACCCGAATGCGATGGTGCCGGTGCTGAAAGATGATGACTTTGTCATGTGGGAATCCAACGCCATCCTGCGCTACCTGGCGAACGCCTATGGCGGCGAGTGGCTCTATGCCACTGATCCCCTGGCGCGGGCGCCGGTCGATCAGTGGATGGACTGGCAATCCACCGAACTCAACACCTCGTGGCGCTATGCGTTTATGTCGCTGGTGCGCAACTCGCCAGCTCATCAGGATCCGCGTCTGCTGGCCGCCGCCTGCAAAGGCTGGTCGCATACCATGGCTATCCTCAATCAGCAGCTGGAAAAAACCGGGCGTTACGTGGCCGGTCGTAACTTCACCCTGGCGGACATCCCGATTGGTCTGGCGGTGAACCGCTGGTTTGAAACGCCGCTCGATCATCCCGACTACCCGGCGGTGCGCACCTACTACGAGCGACTCACCGAGCGCCACGGCTACACGGTCTGGGGCCGCAACGGCACGCCCTGATCTTCGCCGCGCGGCAGCCCCGACAGTTCACAGGCGATCTCGCCCGCCCGTTTAATCGCCCAGCTGTAGCGCGCGTCAAACGGATAACAGCAGGAGAGACGCAAAGCATGATTGTAGCGCTCGCTCAGCGAGTAAAGCGCGCCGGGCGTCACGCAAATCTGCTCCTGCAACAGTCGGTCAAACATCTCGGTGGTATTTACCCCGCCCGGTAACTCCACCCAGAAGACGAAGCCACCACGCGGCAGCGTCGCCCGGGTGCCCTGCGGGAAGTAACGCGCAATCAGTCCGCGCGCCTCATCCAGATTGGCCGCATAGCGGCGGCGCAGGGTGCGCAGATGGTGATCGTAACCGCCAGTGGCGAGAAACTCAGCCAGGGTTTCGGACAGCAGCACCGATTCCGCCATCGACGACACCGCCTTCAGGCGGGCGATCGCATCATGAAAACGGCCGGCGGCGGTCCAGCCAATGCGAAAATCGGGGGCCACGGTTTTGGTGAAGCTGGTGCAGTAGATCACCCACCCGTCGCGATCAAAGGCTTTCACGGCAGGCGAGAGCGGCCAGTCGAACTGCAACTCGTCATAGAGTCCATCTTCGATCAGCGGAACCTGGTAAGCATTTACTAACTTGGCCAGCCGCTTCTTATTCTCCAGCGACATGCAGTAGCCCAGCGGGTTCTGCGCGCTTGGCATGGTGATCAGCGCCTTGATGCGCTGCTCCTGAAGCAGCATCTCCAGCGCGTCGAGTGACAGACCCTGCTGCGGATCGGTGGGGATTTCCAGCGCTTTCAGCCCCAGCGAAGCCAGCAGCGGAAACAGGAAGAAGTAGGTCGGTGACTCCAGCCCGACGCAGTCACCGGGCTGCGTCACTGCCCGCAGCGCCAGCTGCAACGCCTCCATGCAGCCGTGCGTCAGGGTGATCTCATCAGCCGTCAGCGTCTGTCCGGCGTGCAGTGCCCGCCGCGCAATCTCCTCCCGTAAGCGCTCACTACCGGGCGGAAGCGCATAGCGCCCAATCACATTGGGATCACGGCGCAGCAGCGCGGCGGTGATCCGGGCGACCCGCGCCGCCGGAAACAGTTCGCTGTCCTGCGGGCAGGCCAGCGAAATATTGATGTAGTCGGGATGATTCTGCGCGGCAAACACCTTATCAATCAGGTCAAGTTTGCCACTGGCGGGGTCGCGCACTCTGGCTTTGTGCTGACCGTGGCGGATAACGGCCGGCAAAACGCCACGCACGTAGTATCCTGACTGCGGACGCGCCTCAATCAGACCGCGATCTTCCAGCAGCTGCCAGGCATTCAGCACGGTATTCACGCTGACCTGATGTGACTGGGCGACGCGCCGGATCGCCGGCAGCCGTTTGCCAGGCTTCAGCGTGCCCTGATGTATCGCATCGGCGAAACTGTCGGCCAGTTGCTGATAGAGCCGCTGAGTGGGGGAAGGAGCAAGGGACACAGTAGCCTCCGGGCCGGATGGGTACAATTGCAATTAACAGGGACTGTAACCATAACAATAGTGATTTTGTGTCACTGTTACCATCTCTTTTCTGCCCGTAGCATAGCTGTCTGTCCCCTATCAGGAGTGCCGCTATGCTCGATCCCTCTTTCTTCAGTTACGTCACGGTGATGTCGATCACCCCAGGTCCGAACAATCTGTTGCTGGCGACCTCCGGGGTCAATTTTGGTATGCGGCGTACTCTGCCCATGGTGTTCGGCATTCTGCTGGGCTGTGCGGTACAAACGGTGCTGGCGGGTCTGACGCTGGAGCTGTTACTGCACTGGATGGCGGCCATTCGCCTGCCGCTGACGCTGGCAGGCTGTGGGTATCTGCTGTGGTTATCCTGGAAGATTTTTCGCGCCGCCGCACCGGAAGAGCGCACCCGCCCGCAGCCGATGACCGTGCTGGGTGGTGCCTGTTTTCAGGCGATCAACCCCAAAGCCTGGCTGATGGCCACCAATGTGGCGCTGCTCTACAGCGGCAGCAGCGGCGTTTTGACGGTGATGATCGGTTTTATGCTGCTCAACCTGCCCTGCATTCTTATCTGGGCTGCGCTGGGCGATCGCCTGCGCAGCCATCTGCAAACCGGCTGGAAACGGCAGCTGTTTAACAGCCTGATGGCGCTGTCGCTGGTGGCGACCACCGCCTGGATGCTGACCGATGCGCTGACCGCCTAGTCGGGTGCACCGGGTGCGGTGGCCGACGGCCATTTCCAGTTCTGCACTTCCGGTAAATCCTCGCCATGTTCACGCACATAGCGATGATGTTCCGCCAGACGCTGCTGTAAATCCTCCAGCAGCTCAGGTCGCGCCTCTGCCAGCCCCGGCACGCGCTGAATCGCCTCCTGCGCCAGATGATAACGGTCAAGCTCATTCAGCACCGTCATATCGAATGGCGTGGTGGTGGTTCCCTCTTCAATAAAGCCACGGACATGGAAGTTGGGGTGATTGTTGCGCGCATAGGTCAGGCGATGCACCAGCGACGGATAGCCGTGGAAGGCGAAGATCACCGGTTTGTCGCGGGTAAACAGCGCGTCAAACTCCTCATCCGATTTGCCGTGGGGGTGCTGATCCTGCGGCTCCAGGGCCAGCAGATCCACCACGTTCACCACCCGGATGCGCAGCGCCGGGAGCAGGTCGCGCAGCAGATCCACCGCCGCCAGCGTCTCCATGGTCGGCACATCACCGGCACAGGCCATCACCACATCCGGCTCGGCACCTTCCGGGGTCGTGCCCGCCCAGCGCCACTCGCCCATGCCCGCTTTACAGTGAGCGATGGCGCTCTCCATATCGAGCCACTGCGGAGCGGGCTGTTTGCCTGCCACGATCACGTTGATACGGTCCCAGGTGTGCAGGCAGTGATCGCCAACCCACAGCAGCGTATTGGCGTCAGGCGGCAGATAGATGCGCACAATATCCGATTTCTTATTGGCGACATGATCGATAAAGCCAGGGTCCTGATGGCTGTAGCCATTATGGTCCTGCCGCCAGACGTGGGAGGAGAGCAGATAGTTGAGCGACGAGATCGGTTTACGCCACGCCAGTTTGCGCGTCACTTTCAGCCATTTGGCGTGCTGGTTAAACATTGAGTCGACGATGTGAATAAAGGCTTCATAGCAGTTAAACAGCCCATGACGGCCGGTTAACAGATAGCCCTCCAGCCAGCCCTGACACTGATGCTCGCTCAGGATCTCCATCACCCGGCCGTCACGCGCCAGCTGCTCATCGTAAGGCTCTATCTCCTCCATCCAGCTGCGGCTGGTGACATCAAACACCGGCGTCAGGCGGTTAGAGGCGGTCTCATCCGGGCCAAACAGCCGGAAATTATCGCGGTTACGCTGGAACAGCGCGCTCAGATAGCGACCCAGATGCTCGGTGGCCTGCGCCATCTGCGAACCTGGCTCTCCGGTATCGAAAGCGAACTCGCTAATCTCGGGCGCGTTGAGTTCGCGGCGCAGCAGGCCGCCGTTGGCATAAGGTGAAGCGCCCATCCGTTTATCACCCTGCGGCGCCAGCGCCTGAAGCTCCGGTTTAAGCCGCCCCTGCTCATCAAACAGATCGTCAGGCTGATAGCTGCGCATCCAGTTTTCAAGGATCTGGCGATGGCCTTCATCTTCGCGACAGGCGGCAACCGGCACCTGATGCGCCCGCCAGAAACCTTCCACTTTTTTACCGTCGACGGTCTCAGGGCCGGTCCAGCCTTTGGGGCTGCGCAGCACAATCATTGGCCAGCGCGGTACGCCACTGCTGGCTTTACCTGACCGTGCCGCCTGCTGATACGCCGCGATCTTACTGAAGGCGGTGTCCAGCGCCTCCGCCATCAGCGGATGCATCTTCTCCGGCTCGTCGCCACAGACAAACAGCGGCTCATAGCCATAGCCGCTGAACAGCTGATGCAGATCTTCATCGCTGCTGCGCCCCAGCAGGGTCGGATTAGCGATTTTATAGCCGTTGAGATGCAGAATCGGCAGCACCGCGCCGTCGCGTTCAGGATTGAGGAATTTGATGCCGTGCCAGCTGGAGGCCAGCGGTCCGGTCTCCGCTTCGCCGTCGCCGATCACGCAGGGCACGATCAGGTCAGGGTTATCAAAGGCTGCGCCGAACGCATGTGACAGCGAGTAGCCCAGTTCTCCGCCTTCATTTATCGAGCCGGGAGTTTCCGGGGCGGCGTGGCTGGGAATGCCACCCGGAAAGGAGAACTGCTTAAACAGCCGCTGCATCCCGGCAGCATCCTGGCTGATCTGCGGATAGATTTCGCTGTAGCTGCCCTCCAGCCAGGTATTGGCCACCATGCCAGGGCCGCCATGTCCGGGTCCGCAGATATAGATCAGGTTGAGGTCGCGCTGACGAATAATCCGGTTGAGGTGGGCATAAATAAAATTGAGGCCCGGCGTGGTGCCCCAGTGGCCGAGCAGGCGCGGTTTGATATGCTCCGGCTTAAGCGGTTCGCGCAGCAGCGGGTTGTCCATCAGGTAAATCTGCCCGACAGAGAGATAGTTAGCCGCGCGCCAGTAGCGGTCGATCAGCGTAAATTCCGGTGAACCCGTAACCTGAGACATGCCTTTTCCCCTTAAGATTTCAGCTAAACGATGCTTTAACCCTAATTGAAAATCTCCAGGTCAACCATCAAAGAGGTCAATAAAAAGGCCCCGCGGTGCGGAGCCTGTTTAGCATAGCGTGCCCTTTACTTGCCGACGACGAACGCGGTTTCGCGACCTTCATCGTTAGCCGCCATCGGTGTGACCGGCGTGTAGTCGAGTTGCAGGATCCGGCTGGTTTCGGCTAACACTTTCTCAGTCAGCGCCACGTCGCCATTCAGCTTACGACCCCAGGAGGGGATAACCGCCCGGATTTTATTTTGCCACTCCGGTGAGGCCATCTGCTCAGGACAGACCTTGTGCAGCAGCTCCAGCATGATTGGCGCAGCGGTGGACGCGCCTGGTGAAGCGCCCAACAGCGCGGAAATCGATCCATCTTCAGAAGCGACCACTTCAGTGCCCAGGCGCAGCACCGCGCCCTCTTTCTCATCTTTTTTGATGATTTGCACCCGCTGACCCGCCGTGACTAAGCGCCAGTCTTCTTGTTTCGCCTGCGGCACATAGGCACGCAGCGCGTCCATCCGGTCACGGTCGCTTTGCAGCACCTGATCCATCAGGTATTTCACCAGATCAAAACTTTTCAGCCCTACTTTGACCATCGGCAGCATATTGCTGCTGTTCAGCGAGCTGAACATATCCATCAGCGAACCCTGCTTCAGGAACTTGGTTGAGAAGGTGGCAAACGGACCAAACAGCAGCACCTGCTTGCCATCCAGCACGCGGGTATCGACGTGCGGCACTGACATCGGTGGTGCGCCCACGCTCGCTTTGCCATAGACCTTGGCCATATGCTGCGCCACCACCTGCGGATTCTCAGTCACCAGGAAAGAGCCGCCCACCGGGAAACCGGCGTAGCCGTTGGCTTCCGGGATACCGGCTTTTTGCAGCAGCGGTAACGCCGCGCCGCCCGCGCCGATAAAGATTTTGCCAGCCGTCAGCGTGCGACGGTTGCCGCTCGCCAGACAGTGCAGGGTAACCTGCCAGCGGCCATCGCTCAGCCGCTTCAGCTCACGCACTTCCTGACGCAGACGCAGCTGGAAATTCGCTTTCTGCTCTAATGAGGCGATCAGCTGGCGCGTCACTTCACCGAAGTTCACATCGGTGCCCATTTCGGTCCAGGTGGCGGCCACTTTCTGGTTGCGGTCACGGCCATTCATCACCAGCGGGATCCAGCGGGCAATCTGCTGCGGATCTTCAGAGTAAGCCATGCCCCGGAACAGGGTGCTTTTCTGCAACGCCTGGAAGCGCTTACGCAGGAAGGTGACATTCTCGTCGCCCCAGACAAAGCTCATGTGCGGCGTGCTGTGGATAAAACTTTTGGGATTACGCAGATTGCCTTTCTGAACCTGATAAGCCCAGAACTGGCGGGAAATCTGGAACGATTCGTTAATCGTCACGGCTTTAGAGATGTCGATGCGCCCATCGGCCTGCTGAGGGGTATAGTTCAGCTCGGCCAGCGCCGCATGGCCCGTGCCCGCGTTGTTCCAGCCGTTGGAGGACTCTTTGGCCACGCTATCCAGCCGCTCCACCATTTCGATGGACCAGTCCGGCTCTAATTCCTGTAACCACGTACCGAGAGTAGCGCTCATCACACCTGCGCCGATCAGCAACACGTCAACGTCTTTGCGCTCCTGCGCGGTAGTAGTGGTGTCCTTTGCCATGGCACTCATCGCGAGCGCAAGGTTTACAGCTGAATTGCACATGAGGCGACATCTCCTCTTCTGTTGACCTGAAGCCCAACAGTTTTGCAGGCGAAATAGTCACGCTTCTTACGAGCGCGTCGCGCTATTTCTCAAAGGTTAAGTCTCAGGTATAGGTTAAAGCGGTAATAACGGGTTAACTGCACGTTATGCTTTGTCATCCGAATATAACATTCTCGCATCTGAATTAAACATTTGTTTATTTTTTAAATGCAGAAATGATTCAGCATAAGAATTAATCATGGCGGCGGGACGGGTATAAGCAACTTTTTGCCGTGAAGTCAGGGAGTTAACCGATAAATAATGTTGCAGGAACGCGCCATGCTGGTGCAACGGACGGAGGAATGGTAAAGCAGAGGAATTATTTAATTGGATGAATTTTAAGGGTTTATCTGTGGGTGAGGAATAGTGCAAAGAGTAATCAGCCGGGCCAGATGCCGGTCTGTGTAAAAATAATGTTACATTTTTGTAAGTGGTAAAATGCGCGAGACAGCCTGTTCGCATCGCTTTCACTTATGGCTGACTGACCCGGCCTGGCCACCTTTTTCAGATTTATTACTACCGAACGGGCGGCCTCCATCCGGCCTGCGCACTGCTCAAAAGCTGTTCGTCCGGGGACTTTCAGCCCCGGCGGCATCGGCGATTAAACGCGCAGCCTCAGGTTCTGAACCAGCGCCGCCAGACAAAGCGGATCACAAAAAACTCCAGCGTACCCAGCAGCAAAAACCAGACGCAAAACACCACCGTGTAGAGCTGATTCAGATCCTGCAAGTGGAACATCTGCAACAGCTGCTGCGCTACCGCAACGCTAAAGGCGGGCGCGGGCAGCAGCAGGGCGGACAGAAAGGCCAGCAGCAGAATGCCGCCAGGCACAATTAACGATTCGAAAGGGTTAGTCATCACCGGCATCCCATATTTATCAGCCGGGCATTTTCCGGTAATCGGCGACAGGGTTCAATCAACGATTGCAGCGCAACCGCTAAAACTGGCGGTTCCCACGCCTGCCCAGCGGGAAGAAAAGGCTTTGTCGCCATCGACTTAGCGCAATTCATAGCGGAAGATAAGAGTTATAGCCTTTGCTATACTTAAATCCATGATTTTACTGTCTTTTTATCTCGCGGGTTGCATGGTAGACTGCGCGCACTTTTTCATAACTGAACACTTTGTGTGGTGAATACAGCGTGGATTGCCGCTTTTTCGCCCCAGGTGAATAAATCATGACCTTTATTGCCACTTTAATTCTTGCGCTGGGTATGTCGATGGATGCGTTCGCTGCCGCTCTGGGCAAAGGCGCGACGCTGCATCGTCCTGGCTTTAAAGAAGCGCTACGCACCGGTCTGATTTTCGGCTCTATCGAAGCGCTGACGCCGCTGATTGGCTGGGCGCTTGGCCTGGCTGCCAGTCGCTACATTATGGCGTGGGACCACTGGATCGCCTTTATTCTGCTGGCATTCCTTGGCGGCCGCATGATGATGGAAGGCTTCCGCAAAACCGCGGCGACAGAACCCTGTGAAGCACCGCAAAGCCACGGCTTCGTCGTGCTGGCTACCACGGCGGTAGCAACCAGCCTTGATGCGCTGGCAGTGGGCGTCGGTCTGGCCTTTTTGCAGGTGAATATTATTACCACGGCACTGACCATCGGTGCGGCCACCACCGTGATGGCGACCACCGGCGTACTGGTGGGACGCTTTATCGGCCCGGTACTGGGCAAATGGGCAGAGATCCTGGGCGGCGTGGTGTTAATCGCGGTAGGTTCCACCATTCTGTTGCAGCATCTCGGCTATACCGCCTAGGGCAGTTGCCTGTAAAAAGCAAAAAAATGTGATCTGCTTCAAATTTTATTGCTGTGAAAACGCACAGAAGTTATACTTTTTCGGTATTTCTTCAACTAAATTTGAAACAGGTATCACATGAAACGCATTTTCAAACACGTGTTCCGCGCCTACGTCGAGACCTTCAAACACGTACCGCCGGGTGCCATGTACTAAGCACCCCGCAGGAAACCCTCGATAATCGCGGTCAGGGATCGACCGGTGATTATCACTTTTCTGCTTTTACTCTCGCTGATTCAACACCGCGTTTTTGCGCTTCCGCTGCCTCCTTTTTGTTACTGCTATTCAGGTTTCGCCGTTATGGGTCGGTGTTAAAATCGCGCCTGTGTTGCATACGTGCGTTATACGCCTGTTGTGATGTTTAGCAGGTGTAAGCAGGGCGGTACGGGCAACTCGCTAACTCCTTGTTCATTGCTGCTCTGAGATGAATCCTCAAACAGCATTAAGCTGAGCGTCTCTTTAAGAAGCGGGAATCCGGGCCTGCATCGCAATAGCACCGTCTTAGCAACTGAACAAAATGCGCCCTGCCGGCACTGCACAGGACGCATAATAGTGATATTACACAAGGCAAGGGAAATTGGCTTAATTTACCTGCGTGATGTGATTATCTTTTAATTCTGCCTATTATTTTGAGCTGAATCCATCCTGAAAATAAGCTCGGTAAGCGGAAGGGCGAGCGCATAAAAACCAATCAGGCTTCTGCATCCTGACTTCACCAGAATAGCGTAAAGATGGGCATAAACCGTTTTGACTTCTATCTGGAGCAGTAAGGCGATTTTCTTTGCCCCCATACCGGATAACCTCATCGTAAGGATTTCACTTTCGCGAGGGGTGAGTTTGTCATATTCGTTGTTGTAGTGAGGTAATGCATCACTGCAAAAGAGCTTTTTAATCTCACCGGGAGTGCTTTTCCTGTCTAGTTTAAAACAGTCATTGCAGATTAAATCAATGATCTTTTCCTGCCTCTTGCAAGAGGTGATCAATCCGGCACCTGGATTTTTCTCATGCGGCCAGACCAGAGGTGAATAGTCCAGGCTGCTGGATTTATACCAGGAAACAAGGTCAATCAATACCGTTCCTCTGAAATGCAGGATGGCAGGATAATCGCGCGTTGTCACATGCTCACACTCGATGCCTTGCAGTTTTGCTAATTCGATAAATCCAGAGATAAAATAGTGGTCATCACTAACCAGCACAATCTTTTTTTAATGGATTGACGTTCTTCATATGTTTCTCCTTATAGCGCCGTGATTGGCGCAAAGAAAAAGTAAAACAGTGCATTAATCAGGTCGAGTTCGTTTTTATTAACTTCTATTAAATTTAATCATCAGAGGTTATTGGCATCCGACAAGGTGAGAGAGAGGTTATTTTGCTATTTGAAACCTCTCATTTGTTCAGATGTCATTTTTCCAGCGGATTTTTTAGTGGTTTCTATCCATCAATCTGAAGATCAGGGCTGTTTCATTTTCATACGGGATAATAATGATTGGGTAGTGGAAAGTTCAATTGACCACAGATAGTCATTCGCTGAAGCTCCTGACTTATGCAATAACATTACTCAGTTTCATACACTCCTCTCCTGTTTAAACAAAAAGAGAGTTTATCTTTCTTAATCCTATCTTTTTCAGCGCGCTCAACCTCTGGTAGTAGAAGGTTTTTCTTCTTGCCCTCTCATACTGTGCGTAAATTTTCATGTTGTTGAGTGATAATTCCAGGGCCCGGTACTCCCCTGGCGTGATTGGAGAGATCTCTTTTAAATGATTTATTGACGTAGTAAAACAGACAGACGCAGACTTATCTGCGCTTTTATGCTCACTGCTTAAAATCGATACTTTTCCTGGGTGGGCATTTAAATAGTACAATGCTAAGGGCATAAACTGTTCCTGAGTCAGTATGAAAACCCGGTAATGAGGGGTGTTTTCTATAATCCTTCCGGCAATAATCTCACTAATGGTTTTTTTGTTAAGCAGCAGGAATAAATAGTCGTTTAATTTATTGGTTTTCACTGGGAGCGTGTTCAGGCATGACTTAACACCCTTCTCCAGGAAAATATTTTTAGCAGGGTAAGCGTTAATGGTCATAGGAGACTCCATGCCATGTTTCTGAAGTGATTGAAGCAAGCACTCCTTGTTTTAAGTCGCCAGGATATAATCATCCCGTCGCACTGTAAATAAAACAGCGCTTAATTTTTATTTATTTATCTTTACTATTATATTTTAATCTTACAGCCATTAATCGCGTAGCTATAATATATTTTTAATTACCCTGGCTGAATCCTGATGCTGCTCGACTTTGGTAAACCTGCTTTATGAAGGGTGTCATATTTTTTTTGATATATGAAAAGGTGACATGAAACAGAGGTGAGATTATCGGTTGTTTTTTCTCGATGGTAACATTCTGCTTTTTTTGAATGCGATGTGTTTTTTCAGGGCTATAAAAATTAATATAACCAGGGAGATAATTAATAATAAGAACATTGCCGTTTCCCGGATAAATAGTTGATGCCGTCGATTATATAAGGCTGGCTCCAGAAGTCTCCTGGTAATTGTCTGTGTTTGACAATCCTGATAAGGAGGCGATAAGAAGGGATTTAGTACTCTGCTTATAGCAGGGGCTTTAAATTGTCTTTACTATTTTTAAATAGTATTTAAATTTATCTCTGTTTACTTCTCTCATTTTTAATTTTCTTTTTCTAACGCCTGTTGAACTCCCTGAATGTGGCAATCGCGTTTTGTCATAACCCCCTGTTTCAGTGATCTGATGAAGGATTCCGTTATCGCTATCCCGGTAACTCTCACTACTGACTTCTGCGCATCATGTTTGCGCTAACGAAAAAAAGAGCCCGCTAAGCCAACGGCACTGCAATAAACCTGCCTCAACTTTCCCTCCCTCATAACACCGATAACCCGCCTCCCGTCTGATCCCGTCCTACACTGAATTATTCTCCCCAAACCAGGAGCAGCGGATGATCCAGAAGCAGCGACGAAAACAGGCAGCAATTGTGGCAGGTGTGGGGCTGGGTGTGGCGGCCACCCTGTGGGGCGTAAAACGCTGGCAGCAACTGAAGCAGACGCCGCCGGTGTCGCCACGCAGTCATCATGCCGGCATGGCCGGTTATTTTCAGCAGGTGGGTGACTGGCGGATGTTTACCCGCGTGACACCGAATGCCGACCGCGGACTGCCGGTGGTGCTGGTCCACGGTCTGGTGATGTCAGGTCGGGCGATGGAGCCGCTGGCGCTGGCGCTGGGACGCGATTATCACGTGCTGGTGCCGGATCTGCCCGGTTTTGGTGCCAGCGCGTTGCCGGCTTCCGCGCCGCTGATGACAGTGGATCAGCAGGCTGATGCGCTCTGGCAGTGGCTGCAACATAACGGTTTTGAGCGCGCTATCTGGGTCGGCACCGCCTTTGGCTGTCAGATCCTGGCGGCGCTGGCGGTGAAGTATCCGCAGGCAGTGGCGGGGCTGGTGTTGCAGGGACCGACGGTCGATCGCCATGCGCGCAGCCTGACCCGCCAGCTATGGCGCGACTGGCGCAATGCCGGGCTGGAGGCGCATCGTTCGCCGGGATCGCTGGCCCGCATCGACTATGCCAAAGCCGGGCTGCGACGGGCTTTCGGCACGCTGCGGGTGATGATGCGCGACCACATTGAGCACCGGCTGACCTACATCACCGCCCCGACCCTGCTGCTGCGCGGCTCGCGCGATCCCATCTGTCCGGCTCGCTGGCTGGATGAGCTGGCGGCCCTGATGCCGCGCAGTGAGCGACTGACACTGCGCGACGGCACGCACCGGCTTTACTACGTCTATCCGTGGAGTTTCTGTAACGCCATCCGCCCCTTCCTGGCACGTATTCAGCAGGAGAATCAGCATGAGTAAACCGCCAAAAGGTATTGCCCGTTTTGACTCTGCCGCCGCCATGCTGCTGGCGCTGGCGAATGCACTGCACGATCGCCCCTTTGCCAGCCCCAGCCAGTCACCGACGCTGGACCGCCTTCTGCCCTCGCTGAATCGACTGCCTACCGGGCTGCGGGAGTGGGGCTACGCGCTGGGCGGCATGGCCGAGGGGATTAGCCTGCGTCAGGCGGGCGAGCTGGATCTGGAAGGCATCGCGGAATGGATGGTGGGTGAATACCCGCAACAGGAGTATCCGGCGGCGTTTATCGGCTCATCGAACGGGGCGCTGGTGCATCTGGCGGCGGCGATGGGCGTGCCCTGGCTGCCGCAGACTTTTCTCTGTCCGGTGCGGGCAGCCGACAGCGATCCCGATGACGCGCAGGCCAGCTTTGAGCAGGGTAAAGAGGTAGCGGCGGCTCTGCTGGCTGCCTGGCCGCGTCTCGCCGTGCACCATATGCATGACCCGAATCAGGATCGGCTGATGCTCGATCAGATGCGCTACTTCCGGCTGAAGCTGCGCGAAATGCCGCTGGCCTTTAATGAGTTTCTGATGGGCGGCCTGCCCGCCGGATCAACCCTGTTTATCAATCACTGCACCCGGCAGTGGCCGGTGACGCGCACCAGCGATCGCTCGTTCTTTCAGTTTGGCGCGCTCGGTGGCGCAACCGAAAAAGAGTATTTACAGGGCGGTCCGCGGGTGGCCGAACATCTGGCGCGCTACGGCGTCGATCGTGAACGCTGGACGCCGCCTGCGATTACCGACCAGGTGCCGGAGGCGGAATGGGGGCTGGATGGCTATCTGATCTCGCCGCTGAAAAAGCTGGCGGCGGCGCAGAACTGGAAGCTGATGGAGATCCGCTACGAAGACCCGGAAGCGATGAGCTATGTGGTGGCGGAGATCTACCGCGACTGGTATCTGGCGGCCGGCATTTTACCGACCCGCCTGACGGTGGACAGCTTTCTGCTGATGGACCCGTGGTGCAGTATGCAGCAGCACGCCATTCCGTTCTGGCTGAGCTTCTGTAACGAATCCTCAGCGGCGGCGCTGCAACGTTTCCTGGAGAAGCAGCCGCCGTTCCGCAACATCGACATGATGCTGTTTTCCCACGGTACTGACAGCATCGGGCTGGCGGAGATTGATCGCTGGCGGGCGCTGCTCACTCATGCGCGTGATGAGGGGGTACTGATTGGCGTGGATGAAGCGCTCTTTCCGCGTGATTTCGCCACCTTCTCGCGCTTCGACTCGGCGCTGCGGGAACGGGCACCGCTGTTGCCACCGCCACCCCCGCTCAGCGTGGAGAAGGTGGTGTCGGGCATTAAGCGTTATGGCGCGAAACATGGCGTCACCCTGACGGCGCTGACCTAGCGCCTGCGCCGTCAGCGGGGATTACTCGCCGTCGGTGATCGGCTGGCGCACCAGCAGCAGGTAGGCGAGGGCGCCGACCAGCGTCACGCAGGCGCAAATCATCAGCGCCAGGCTGAACGATTGGGTGGTATCGAGCACCCAGCCGGTGATCACCGGGGCGAACGAGGCGAAGATAAAGCTGGCGAAGTTCTGGATACTGCCGACCGAGGCGGTCATGCGGGCGGTGACATTGGCGTGGATCAGCCCCCAGCACGAGGTTCCGGCAAAGTGGATGCAGAACAGCGCCATCCCAATCAGCGTCACGGCGCTGGTGGTATCGGTGGCGCGGGTGACTATCGCGGTAAAACCGGCTGACAGCAGCATGCCGCTGACAATGCAGACCTTACGGGTTTTCACCGCGTTGAAGCCACGACGCACCAGCGCATCGACCACATAGCCATTCAGCAGCATGCCCGCCGCGCCAAACAGGAACGGAATCGCCGCCAGCAGACCGGTGCTTTTCAGGTCGAGATGATAGGTTGATTGCAGATAGCCAGGCAGCCAGGCGATATAGAGCCAGGCGGTGTAGTTGATACCGCTGAAGCCAATCATCATGCCCCACATGGTGCGCTGCTTAAACAGGCCGCGCCACTCTCTGAAGCTGATCGGCTCTTTACGCGACGCCACGCTGCCCGCCTGAAGATAGTGGATCTCTTCGGCGCTCAGGGTGCTGTTGTCGCGGTCGCGGTAGATCATATACCAGCCGATGGCGAGGAAGATGCCGAGGATACCGATGGTGACAAACATGCCACGCCAGCCCAGCACCAGCATCATCGCCGCCAGAATCGGCGGGGCGACCGACAGGCCAATCATCGAGGCGGCATTAAACATCCCCATCGGCATACCGCGGTCTTTAATATTGAACCAGTCGTTGATCACCTTGACGCCGCACGGGTTCATCGGCGCTTCGCCAATGCCGAGGCCGATACGCACCAGTACAAACTGGGTGAAGCTGTGCACCAGACCGGAGGCGGCCTGGAACAGTGACCAGATAAACATTCCGATGCCGAGCATAATGCGCGGACCTTTCCGATCCAGCAGCGCGCCACACGGCAGCTGCGCCAGACCATAGGCCAGCGAAAAAGCGGAGAGCAGAACGCCGATTTCGGTGGCGCTCAGCCCCATCTCTCCCCGGATAGTCATGTTCGCCACCGACAGCGAACTGCGGTCAAGATAGTTAATCACCGCGGCGAACAGCAACAGCAGCATGGCCGTCACCTGAATCTTGCGGATGCGCGGTGAACGCACCACGTCGCTGCGCATCGGCACGTAATCCTGGTCTGGCGTCGCGTCGCCGGGCAGGTTGCTGCGCCCGGTCACTGATGTCTTTTCCATTGCACTCTCCCGAAACAGGGTACTTATCGTTATGGTGAAAAGGGGTCTGCGCGCAGCGGCAACAGGCCGCCATGACGTTGCTGTCGAGACTAAGAGCAAAGAAGGGTGAATGTTGCAAAGATGTTTCTGAATCGTGCGGGAGCTAATGCTTTGTGGTTTTTAATCGGTTTTTAATTGTACTGGCCGATCGAACGCACCATTGAGGTTTTGGCGGTCGCCAGATGGTTATGCAGGGCGCAGAGCGCGTCAACATCCTGCCGGCCAATCAGCGCGGTCAGAATCGCCATATGCTCCTCCAGCGCCACGATATTGCGCTGTTTCAGGTCACTCTCATCCCATTGATAATGCGAGTGAAAAATTACCGAGATAATCTCCAGCGACTGATTGAAAAACGGATTGTTGGCGGCGGATAAAATCAGCGAATGCATCTGCCGGTCCAGCGCGGCAAAGTGGCGGTAGTTGCTGGCGATGGTGTCGCGCATCGATCGGTGACGATCCAGCAGATCACGCGCCTGCACCCAGCGCTCATCCCCGGCGGGCAGATTCAGGAAGCGGCTCAGGGCATGGGTTTCCAGCATCTCGCGCAGCTCAAACAGCTTCTCGGCGTAATCCTGGGTAAATTTTTTCATCCGCCACTGGCCGCGCTTTATCTGTTCCAGCAGGTCATAGCGCATAAAGCGCAGCAGAAATTCCCGCACCACCACCGGGCTGACCCTGAGCTGCTGCGCCAGTTGCAGTTCGCTGAAGGTGTCACCGGGCACCAGCTGGCGCTGGTTGATCATATTAAAAAACAGCTGCTCAACCTGGCTCGCCTGCCGCTCGATTGGCGGCGTCAGGGCGGTGAAGCTGTCCTCTTCGCGCGGCTCGCGCACGATAACGTAAGTCTGATCCACTTTATCCAGCACGCCACACTGATGCAGATAGTGCAGGGTATGACGCACCGTGGTCCGGCTGATATTGAACATCTCAGCCAGCGCCGCCTGCGGCGGCAGCGGTGAACGGATATGGCGCTGAGCAATGCTCTCCAGCATCTGGTTGATCACGTTCTGACGCAAATTCTGGCTGCGGCTCATCTCACTCTCCGGTTTTTTATGCATTAAAAACCATTCAAAGCCCAAAAAAATCGTCGTGCTTCACACTTCCTGTTAACAAACGGCGCAGCGCAGGCAGGATTCGCCATAACTGCGTGCAGGACAACCGGAGAATCACCATGACAACAATGAAAGCACTGGTCATCGCTGAGCCACGCAGCATGGTATGGGCCACCCGCGACATCCCCGTGCCTGCCGCTGGCGAGGCACTGATTAAAATCCTCACCGCCGGAATCTGCGGCACTGACATCCACGCCTGGTCCGGCAACCAGCCGTTCTTCAGCTATCCGCGGGTGCTGGGCCATGAAATCTGCGCCGAGGTGGTGGCGCTGGGCGCTGGCGCTGAGGGCGTTGAGCCGGGGCAGCGGGTGGCGTTAATGCCTTACGTCTCCTGTCTGCGCTGTGACGCCTGTCAGAGTGGCAAAACCAACTGCTGTGAGCAGATCTCGGTGATTGGCGTGCATCAGGATGGCGGATTCTGCGACTACCTGAGCGTGCCGGTCAGCACCCTGCTGGCGGTGGATGAGGTGGCCGCGGAAGCGGCGGCGCTGATTGAGCCCTTTGCCATCAGCGCCCATGCGGTGCGCCGGGCGGCCATCTGCGCCGATGAGCAGCTGCTAGTGGTCGGGGCAGGCCCGATCGGGCTGGGCGTGGCAGCGATTGCCGCCGCCAGCGGTGCGCAGGTGGTGGTGGCCGATACCAGCGAATTTCGCCGCCAGCACGTGGCGGATAAGCTCGGTCTGGCGGCGCTCAATCCGGCAGATGAGGTGTTTCACAGCGCGCTGCGCGGGCAGTTTGGCGGCCGGCTGGCGCTGAAGGTGATCGACGCCACCGGCAATCCGTCGGCGATGAACAACGCGGTCAACCTGATGCGCCACGGCGGCACCATCGTCTATGTCGGGCTGCACAAAGGCGATCTGGTGATCCCGGACAGCGAGTTCCACAAAAAAGAGGCGACGCTGCTGGGCAGCCGTAACGCCACCCGTGAAGATTTCGACCGGGTGCGTGCGCTGATGGCCAGCGGCGATCTGCGCGCCGACATGATGCTGAACCACCATCTGGCCTTTTCCACCCTGGCTGACACCTTTGAATCGCAGGTGATTAACAACCGCGAACTGATTAAAGGCGTCATTCACTTCGACCGCTAGCGCCGTCGTTTCGCGCCTCGCACCGCGCCGCTCAGGGGGCGGTGAGGGTCTGAAAGAAGTGCGCCCGCACCACGTCAGCCTCTACCGCCAGCGCCACCCGCTGTGGTGGCAATCCGGCAAACGGGTCGTGGCGCGAGGCGAGCGCGTTCAGCTTACGCACCGTCTGACCGCAGGCGATGCCTTCGGTGATCACCCGCAGCGGACTTTCAGTCAGGGTAAAGGCTTCGGGCAGCGCGAGCCACGCAATGGCCAGCGTGTCGTGCAGCGCCATGCCGTCAAAGCCCTCTTTAGCCAGACTGTAAGCCAGATAAGGACGACAGATGGCGCTCAGCACCGGCTGATTGAGCTGCTGAACCTCCTCGCCGCGGATCAGCACCTGATGGGTGACATCCAGCGGGATCACCACCACCTTCAGCGCCGAAGAGAGCACCTGATCGGCGGCGTGCGGATCTTTCCAGATATTGAACTCGCTGAACGGCGTCACATTGCCGCTGTGGCCATGAGTGCCAAACGCCCCGCCCATGATCACTAGCTCTTTCACCAGCGGAATAATATCCGGGGCCTGATTAATGGCCGTGGCGATGTTGGTCAGCGGGCCAATCGCCACCAGGGTGATCTGATGCGGCTGCGCCCGCACGCTGTCAATAATGAACTGCACCGCGCCAGGTGCCTGCTCGCTGAAATCGTTGTCAAACGCATCACCCAGCCCATCTTCACCGTGCAGCGTAGCGGGTGCGCTGGGGGCCTGCGCCAGCGGCCGTGAACAGCCGCGATAGACCTCCGCCTCTATCGCCATTTTTTCGCAGAACAGCCGGGCGTTCTTCACCGCCTGACCGACCGCCACGTTACCAAACACCGTGGTGATGCCCAGCAGACGCTGGGTGCGCGCCGCATAGGCCAGCGCAAAGGCATCATCCACGCCAATATCAGTATCTAAAATCAGGGTCCGCATATCCTCTCCTTAACCGGCTGCAAATCATCAGCATTACTCCGCCAGCGGCGACGGCGTCAAGGCTTTCAGCCGTCAGCCGCACAGAGCGCACAGAGAGTTGCCAGCCTGAAACCGGCAACGTATTATTTCCGGCTCAAGGTGATGGCGTGCCACCTTTCCCAACCGCCGGTGGGCTTAACACCGGCTGATGACGCCTGACACTCTTTCTATCCTTTCGCGGGAGCTGAGGTGTCAGGCGCAGTTTTTCTCTGCCTCTTTCCCCTCCGCCCGGCGTCAATCTGCAATCAGGAGCAAGATATGTTGAAACCATTGTTGGCTGTGATGATCGGCGGCTCGGCGGGCTGTGTACTGCGCTGGCTGTTCGCGCTGCGCTTTAACGCGCTCTTTCCCAATCTGCCGCCCGGCACGCTGCTGGTGAATCTGATCGGTGGCCTGGTGATTGGCGGCGCAGTCGCCTGGTTTGTCCGCCACCCGGAGGTCGACCCGGCGTGGAAGCTGCTGATTGTCACCGGACTGTGCGGCGGGCTGACCACTTTCTCCTCCTTTACGGCGGAATTAATGGGGTTGCTACAATCAGGTAAGTACCTCTGGGCAATGGCCAGTGCGCTGGTGCATGTTATCGGCTCGCTGCTGATGGCGTTTGCCGGTTTCGCGCTGGTGACGCTGCTGGGCTGAGAACGGCCCTGAGAGGTGAAGAGGGTTTCCGCACCCGCCTCCACGCCGCAGGGCGCGCCGGGCGGGTGCGGAACCGCACCGATTATTCCAGACAATTAAGGAGCAGAGCGATGCGCCGTAACCCCACATTCCTTAACCTGGTGCTGTTAAACGGTGAACCCGGGCAGAAGTTACAGGCGGCACGGGACGCCGGTTTCGATCAGGTAGAGATCTGGCGCGAGGACGTTGAAGCGTGCGACGGCGGCGCGACGGCGCTGGCCCGGATGGCGGCCCGCCAGGGGCCAGGCTTTACCAATCTTCAGGTGCTGCGTGATTTTACCGGCGCACCCAGCGCGCTGCGTACAGAGAAGCGCGAGGAGCTGCGCCAGTTTATCCAGATGGCTCAGGCGCTGGGCTGTGACACCATTCAGGCACCGGCCACTACCCGGGAAGATTGCTGCGCCGACCAGATTGATGCCGACCTGCGCTGGATGGCGTCGGAAGCCGCGCGCCACAATATGCGCATCATGTATGAACCGATGGCCTGGTGCAGCGTCGACAACACCCTGCCGCTGGCGTGGGAGCGGTTGCAGCGGCTCGATCAGCCCAATATCGGGCTGGTGGTCGATCTCTTCCATATCTGTGCGCGGGGTGGCGACGCCTCGCAGCTGGACAACATTCCCGCCGATCGCATCTATGAAGTGCAGCTGTGTGATATGGCCGCGGTTCCCGCGCAGGATAAGCAGAGCCTGATGGCGATGGCGAAGCACCAGCGTCTGCTGCCCGGCGATGGGATTATCGATGTTCAGTCCTTTGTCGATAAGCTGAAACGCGCGGGCTATCAGGGGCCGGTGGGCATCGAGGTGTTTAACGATACGCTGAAACGCCTGCCGCCTGAGGTCGCAGCCCGTCAGGCGTGGCAGGCGTTAAACCGCTGCTGGGATTAATCCTGTAGGCACTGCGCGATAAACGCGGCGGCGTGCATCGCCCCCTGGGCTGAGATGGTGTGGCCGGTGGCGGGTTCAAACACCGCTTCCACCGGCAGCGCCGCCGCTTTCAGCCGGACCGCGGCGCTGTCACTCTCCTGCCACGGGATCACCTCATCCGCCTGGCCATGAATCAGCAGCGCGGGCAGATGAGGCTGTGGCGTCAGCGGACCGTCAAACGCCAGACGGCCGGAAAACGCCACCACCCCCGCCAGCGGATAACGACCGGATGCCAGCGCATCCAGCGCCATAATCGACCCCTGAGAGAAGCCGACCAGCACCAGATCCTGCCAGCGATCGGCAAAGCCGTGCTGCGCCATCACGGCGCGCAGGGTGGCGTCAAAAGCGTCACGCGCCGCCCGCACCCGACCCGGACGATTCTCCGGCGTCACGCCCGTCAGGCTGAACCACTGCCAGCCAAAACCCGCCTCAAAACGTTCGGGCGCGTCGGGAGAGGCAAAAACCACATCCGGCAACAGCGTCGCCCAGTGACGGCCAATCGGTGCCAGGTCGTCGCCGTTGCTGCCAACGCCATGCAGAAAAACCACCAGTGCTTTTGCCATCATTACTCCTTTAAACCTGATTCTTTATGACCGTCTTACGCCAGCCCGCGACCGGCAACATGCGGTTAAGATAGCGACTCCGCCACGGATAGTCGCGCCTCCGCCGCAGAAAAAGCGGCGATTTCCCGCGCCGGGCTAGCGATCCGATGAGGCAGGGTGTGGAGTGGCGCTTTCGCGCAGGGCGGGCGCAGCCTTCACTTTGCGTGCCGTTACCCTTTCGCTGGTGCGTAAAACCTGCTTGACTGAACCTTCGCCCGTTGCTGTCTGGAGTTTTTCATGTCGCTGCTTCACCTGACCTCTCTGGCGGAGATCGCCGCCGCTGAGTGGGACGCCCTGTTACCGGATGACCAGCCCTTTTTACGCCACGCCTTTCTGCTCACGTTAGAACAGAGCGGCAGCGTGTGCCCCGAATCGGGCTGGCAGCCGGACCACCTGCTGTGGCAGGAGCAGGGCGTGACCCGCGCCGCGCTGCCAGGCTATCGCAAGCGTCACTCTCAGGGCGAATATGTCTTTGACCACGCCTGGGCGGATGCCAGCCAGCGCGCCGGGATCCGCTACTACCCGAAATGGCTGGGGGCGATACCCTTCAGCCCGGTCACCGGCGCGCGCCTGCTGGGCGAGCCCACTGCCGCCGCTCAGCTGCTGGCGGCGCTGCCCGACAGCCTGTTACAGCACGGCTTAAGCGGCGCGCACATCAATTTTACCGACGCGCAGGCTAACCAGCTGCTGGCCGAACAGCCCGACTGGCTTTCCCGGCTCGGTTGTCAGTATCACTGGCATAACCGGGGCTACCGCGATTTTCAGGATTTCCTCGATACGCTGATGTCACGCAAGCGCAAACAGCTGCGCAAAGAGCGGGAACAGGTGGCGCAGAGCGGTTTTGAATTTGACCGCTATCTGGGCTGTCAGCTGCGCGAAGATCAGTGGGATTTCGTCTACACCTGCTACGCCAACACCTATGCGGTGCGCGGTCAGCGCCCCTATCTGACGCGCAGCTTCTTCAGCCTGCTGGCGGAGCGCATGCCGCAGAATATTCTGGTGGTGATCGCCCGCTTACAGCAGCAGCCGGCGGCGATGGCCTTTTATCTGCGCGACAGCAACACGCTCTATGGCCGCTACTGGGGCTGTCTGGCGGAGTTTGACCGGCTGCACTTCGAAACCTGTTTCTATCAGGGGATGGATGTCGCCATTGAGGAGGGGCTGACGCGCTTCGACGCCGGTGCGCAGGGTGAGCACAAGCTGGTGCGCGGCTTTGAGCCGCAGATCACCCACTCCTGGCACTATCTGCTGCATCCCGGCCTGCGTGACGCCGTGGCTGATTTTCTGGTGCAGGAGCGGGAGGGCGTGCGCGGCTGGGCAGAAGAGGCGCGCGACGCCTTACCTTACCGGCGCGGCGATTAATCGACGCCGACAAAACCGCCGGTCTGATGCTGCCACAGCCGGGCATAGAGACCATTCTGCGCCAGCAGCTGCTGGTGATTGCCCATCTCGGCAATGCCGCCGTTATCCAGCACCACCAGCCGATCCATCTTCGCGATGGTCGACAGGCGGTGGGCGATGGCAATCACGGTTTTTCCCTGCATCAGCGACTCCAGGCTCTCCTGAATCGCCGCTTCCACTTCCGAGTCGAGCGCGGAGGTGGCCTCATCCATGATCAGAATCGGCGCATCCTTCAGCAGCACGCGGGCAATCGCCACCCGCTGACGCTGACCGCCGGAGAGCTTCACGCCGCGCTCGCCCACGTGCGCATCCAGCCCGGTGCGGCCCAGCGAGTCGGAGAGCAGCGGAATAAACTCATCGGCGCGGGCGCGGCGAATCGCCTTCTGGAGCTCCTCTTCGCTGGCACCGGGACGGCCATACAGCAGGTTCTCGCGGATGGAGCGGTGCAGCAGCGAGGTGTCCTGGGTAATCATGCCAATCTGACTGCGCAGGCTCTCCTGGGTCACGCTGGCAATATCCTGATCGTCGATCACAATCCGGCCCCCGTTCAGGTCATAGAGGCGCAGCAGCAGGTTCACCAGCGTCGATTTACCCGCGCCGGAGGGGCCAATCAGCCCAATCTTCTCGCCCGGTTTGATGTCGAGGTTAAGCTGGTTGATCACCTGACGCCCGCCGCCATAGTCGAAGCGCACATCTTCATAGCGGATGCTACCGCGCGTCACCTTCAGCTGCTTCGCGTCAGGCGCATCCTGCACGCTCAGCGGCTGCGCAATGGTTTTCAGGCCATCCTGCACCGTGCCAATATTTTCGAAGATGCCGTTAACCACCCACATGATCCAGCCAGACATGTTCACCAGCCGGATCACCAGCCCGGTCGACAGCGCAATTGCCCCGACGCTAATCAGCGACTGGCTCCATAACCACAGCGCCAGCCCGGAGGTCGAGACAATCAGCAGACCGTTCAGCGCCGACAGCGTCAGATCCATGCTGGTGACCATGCGGCCAGCGCGCTGGGTTTTTTCAGTCTGCTCCTGAATCGCCTCGCGCGCATACTGACGTTCCAGATCGCTGTGAGCGAACAGCTTGATGGTGGCGATGTTGGTGTAGCCGTCAACAATAGTGCCCATCAGCTTTGAGCGCGATTCCGAGGAGACCACCGAACGGGCTTTGACGCGCGGCACAAAGAAACGCAGCGAGGCGCTGTAGGCCACCATCCACAGAATCAGCGGGATCATCAGCCGCCAGTCGGCACCGGCAAACAGCACCAGCGAGGTCACGGCGTAGATCAGCACATGCCAGATGGCGTCCACCAGCTGCACCGCGGAATCACGCAGTGAACTGCCGGTCAGCATGATGCGCTGGGCGATACGTCCGGCGAAATCATTCTGAAAGAAGTTGAGGCTCTGGCGCAGCACGTAGTTGTGATTCTGCCAGCGGATCATGCTGGTCATGCTCGGGCTGATGCTCTGATGAACCAGCATGTCGTGCAGGGCGATAAAAACCGGCCGCAGAATCAGCGCTACCGCGCCCATCCACAGCAGCAGCGGCCAGTTATCCCGGAACAGGGTGGCGGGGGTGGAGTGGTTGACCATATCGATAATGCGGCTCAGATAGCTGAACAGCGACACCTCAATCAGGGCCGACGCCAGTCCCACCACCAGCAGCGCCGCAAAACTTGGCCAGACCTGGCGCAGGTAGTAGAGGTAAAAGGACCAGACCGTCGAAGGGGGCGAATCCGTGGGCGCGTCGTGAAAAATATTGATAAAGCGTTCAAAACGGCGATACAACATAGCGATACTCTTTCCATCCGGTGAAGAGCTACAGCTTAGTGCATCTACCCTAATCGGCTAACAGGAGAAAATATGGAAATCACTATCCGGGCACGCGAACCGCAGGATGCCGCCGCCTATCAGCGACTCTACAGTCATCCTGATGTCTATCCCTGGACGCTACAGCTGCCCTTTCCCAGCGTCGCCACCTGGGAGAAGAAATTTGCCAGAATGGATGCCGAAGGGTTTATCGCTTTTGTCGCGGAAATGGATGGCGTGCTGGTCGGTGAGCTGACGCTGTTTGTGGATAATAAACCGCGCACCCGGCACTGCGTCAGCTTTGGGCTGGGGGTGCATCCCGATTCAGCCGGGCGCGGCGTCGGTGAACGGCTGATCCGCACCGCGCTCGACTACGCCCGCAACTGGCTGGGGATCACGCGTATGGAGCTGGAGGTGTTTCACGACAATGAGCGGGCGCTGCGGCTCTATCAGCGGCTCGGCTTTGAACGGGAAGGCGTCAAGCGTCAGGCGGCGCTGCGTGACGGCCAGCTGCGCGATGTGGTGATGATGGCAAAACTGCTGCGCGAGGCGTGATCGCGGGAGCGGCAGCGCTGCCGCTCCGATAATTTTTACGGATTTTTACTGCTGTAGCGTGCCATGTTCTGCTGCGTCACCAGCTCAAACGGGATCCACTGGTGGCTGTCGACCTTTTCGCCTTTGATCATCCGTTGCGCCACCTCCATCGATTTTTTACCCTGACCAATCGCGTCCTGGAACACCGTTACCGCCAGTCTGCCACTCGCCAGCGCCTTCAGGCCATCCGGGGTGGCATCAATGCCGCCCACCAGAATGCGTTTTTTTGGCTTTGTCTGGGCAATGGCCATCGTCGCGCCAATCGCCATTTCGTCGTTGTTGGCGGCGACAATATCAATATCCTCACCGTTCGACAGCCAGTTAAGCATCAGATCCATCCCCTCGTTACGGGCGTAATTGGCGGTCTGCTTCAGCACCACTTTCATGTTGGGATATTTTGCCACCACCTGCTCCACATCTTTGGTGCGTTGCAGGGCACCGGCGTCGCTCAGGTTGCCAATCATAATGGCGACATTACCGCGATAGTCCGCCTGCTTCGCCAGCGCCTCCATCTGTAACGTGCCCGATTCGCGTTCATCTGAGCCGACAAACACTACGCCCGGCGGCAGGGTTTTATCGCCCGGTGTGCGGTTAACGTAGACCAGCGGAATATGCGCCTGCTGTGCCAGCTTTGTTAGTGCGGGGGTACTGGCGGAGTCGACCGGATCGACAATAATCGCGTCGACCCCGGCGCTGATAAAGCTCTGCACCTGGTCGGTCTGCCGCCCCACATCTCCGCGAGCATCTTCAAACTGCGCATCCAGCTGACGCGCTTTGGCCTCTTTGTCGATCGCCTGGCGAATAATGGTCAGGAAATTCTGGTCAAAGTAGGCCATAGAAACGCCGATCTTCTCTGCCAGCGCAGAGGCAGAAAGAGAGAGCAGACAGAGCATTGCCCATGCACGTATTTTCATTGCGGACTCCCGGAGTTAACTGGATGGAATTTATTTTTCATTCTTATTGGAAATGAATGAATTTGGCCATTTGCAGCTTATGAACTGCCCGCGGGTTTGACAACCCGGCCTTGTCACACTTGCTGGCGCCGCCACACTTTGCCGCACAAACCCCCCGTGCATAGTCGCCCGCGCCGCTGAAATCCTCGATCTGGCGCACACTCTGCCGCGAAGCGCGGCGGCTTTTAGCGCTTTTGTGCAGCACCGCACTGGCGTTTGTGGCGGTTGCCAGAAAAGCGCGCAATCGGCCGCTACGATCTCAACATCCGCACAATGACCCATCGTTAGCCTCCTACCTATATTTTCTCAACAGGGAAATCTCAGCACTGTTCCTGAAAACACCTCGTGGCTCAGCCCACCGCTTTTTTAAGGAATTCCGCTTATGCCTAAAGACCCGATGACTCCCCGGACCACCCATGTCCGTATCTGGATCCTCTGCCTGATCCTGTTTCTCTCGGTGGTCGCCTACGCCGATCGCTCGATCCTCTCGATCTCCGGGTCGGCGATCAAAGAGGAGTTCGGCCTGTCGGCGATCCAGCTGGGATTGATCCTCTCGGCGTTCAGCTGGGCCTATGTGATCGGTCAGATCCCCGGCGGGTTGTTTCTCGACCGTTTCGGGGCGAAAAAAGTCTATGGCGTCACGCTGGCGCTCTGGTCGCTCTCGACGCTGGCGATGGGATTTGTCGGCGAGTTCTCCAGCGGTATGACCGGCGCGCTGATGCTGATGTTTGGCCTGCGCTTCCTGCTGGGATTGATTGAAGCACCCAGTTTTCCCGCCAACGCGCGGGTGGTGATCATGTGGTTCCCCGGAGCGGAGCGGGGGCGGGCGTCGTCACTGTTCAGCTCGGCGCAATATTTCGCCGTGGCGATCTTCTCGCCGCTTTCGGGCTGGCTGGTATCACGCTTCGGCTGGGAGTGGCCCTTCTTTGTGCTGGGCGGCATCGGCGTGCTGGCGGTGTTTGTCTGGGCCGCTTACATGCGGGAGCCGCGCAACCATCCCGGCGTCTCTGAAACGGAACTGCGTCATATCGTCGAGGGCGGCGGACTGGTCGATATTGACGCGGCCCAGACGCTGAAAGCGCGGCCACCGGTCAGCAAAGCGATGTTCAGAAAGCTGCTCACCAACCGCATGCTGTGGTGCGCCTACCTTGGCCAGTACTGCATTATCGCGCTCAGCTACTTCTTTATTACCTGGTTTCCCATCTATCTGGTGCAGGCGCGCGGCATGAACATCATGGAAGCGGGCTTCGCTACCGTGGCGCCGGCGCTGTTTGGTTTTCTGGGCGGGATCAGTGGCGGCTACCTGTCAGATAAGCTGATCGCCCGTGGCTGGAGCGTCTCCTGGGCGCGCAAAACCCCCTACATCGTCGGGATGCTGATGGCCTCCAGCCTGGTGCTGGCGGCGATCATTCCCGGTAATACCGGCATCATCGCCATTATGTCGTTTGCCTTTTTCGGCAAAGGCGTGGCGGCGGGCGCGGGCACCTGGACGGTGATCAGCGATACCGCGCCAAAAGAAGCAGTGGGGCTGGCCGGTTCCATCTTCAACGGCATCGGCAACATCGCCGGTTTCACTACGCCGCTGCTGTTCGGCATCATCGTCGGGCTGACCGGCAGCTACAGCATCGGGCTGGCCTTTGTGGCGGCGCACTGCGTGGTCGCGGCGCTGCTGTTCCTGCTGGTAATGGGGCCGATTGAACGGGTCGGTGAACCGGGCGAACGTCCGGCATCTTATGAAAACCAGGAGGCGCAGAATGGCATTAAAGCAGTGTAATGTGCTGATCAGAGGGAAATTTCTGCCACCGCAGCTGATCGCTAACATCGAAAACACCTTCACCGCTTTCCGGCTGTGGGAGGCGGAAGATGAGGCGGCGTTTCTGGCTGAAAACGGCGCAAAGATCGAGATACTGGTCACCAGCGGCAACGCGGTGATGGGCGCATCGGCGGCGCTGATCGCCGCGCTGCCCAACCTGAAAGCGATATGCAGCAACGGCGTGGGCTATGACAGCATCGATATGGAAGCCGCGCGGGCGCGCCAGATTGTGGTCACTAACACGCCAGAGGTGCTCAACGCATGTGTGGCCGATCTGGGAATGGCGCTGCTGCTGGATGTGGCGCGCCGTCTCAGTGAGGCCGATCGCTTTACCCGCGCCGGTCACTGGCAGCAGGGCCGCTTTCCGCTGAGCAGTAAAATCGGCGGCAAGGTGTGTGGCATCGTCGGGCTGGGCAGCATCGGCCAGGCGGTGGCACGGCGGGCGCAGGCGTTTGATATGGCGATTCACTACTACAACCCGCGTTCTCGCCCGGATGTGCCCTATATCCGCCACGACACGCTGCTGTCGCTGGCGCAGCAGGCGGATTTTCTGGTGCTGACCCTGCCCGGCGGCCCCGCAACCCGTCAGATCATCAACGCTGAGGTACTGGCGGCGCTGGGGCCGCAGGGCTATCTGATCAACATCGCGCGCGGCAGCGTGGTGGATCAGCAGGCGCTGATAGCGGCGCTGGAGGGTGGGATTATCGCCGGAGCCGGGCTGGATGTGTTTGAACATGAGCCGCAGGTGCCCGCGGCCCTGCGGCAGCGCGACAATGTGGTGATCACCCCGCACATCGCCAGCAGCACCCATGAGACTATGGCGGCGATGGCCGATCTGGTATTTGAAAATATGCTGGCCTTTGCGCAGGGCAACGCGGTGCTGACCCGGGTGCTCTGACACACTCCCTCAGGCTGACCGCGGCAGAGCAGGCCGCGGTCAGCGCCACTCTCCCGCCTTTTCCGACCCCCACCACTCCGCACAAAAGAGCCTGAAGAAAATTTGTTCAGCGGCCGATATTACAGAGTACCCCCCACGGATATTAAGGAGTGATATCGTGATAAAGCTGATTACCGTTGATGAATTGCGCCCCGGCATGTTTATCCACAAACTGGAGGTCTGGTGGATAAAGGATCAGCGCATTCACAACCAGATGCTGATCACCGATCCACGACAAATCGAGCTGCTACGCCAGGAAGGGATCCGGCAACTCTGGATCGATCTAAGTCGTTCGATCCAGGCGCCTCTCGCGCCAGCGGTGGCGAAACCCGCCATCAGCCGGACGCCCTTTTTTCAGGAGCTGGATCAGGCCGAGCTGATCTTTCAGCAGGGCAAGCCGAAAGTGCTGGCGATGTTCAATGAGGCACGGCTGGGTAACAGCCTTAACCTGGATTATATGATGAACCTGGTGGATGAGATCTCCGGGTCGATTAAGCGTGAACCCTCCGCCCTGCTGAGCGTGGCCCGGCTGAAAAGCCACGATGACTACACCTATCTGCACTCGATGGCGGTCTGCGGGCTGATGATCGCGCTGGGTAAAAAGCTCGGGCTGGATGAGATGCAGCTGCGCCGGGTCGGCATGGGCGGTTTACTGCACGATGTGGGCAAGGCGGCGGTGCCGCTGACGATCCTGAACAAGGCGGACAAACTCACCGACGAGGAGTTCAGGGTGATGCGTGAGCATCCGATTGTCGGCGCGCAGATGCTGATCGAGGCCAGGGCGGGGGCCGATCTGATCGATATTGCCCTGCATCACCATGAAAAATTTGATGGCAGCGGCTATCCGCACCGCCTGAAAGGGGAGGATATTACCCTCTACGCCCGGATGGCGGCGGTGTGCGATGTCTATGATGCGGTCACGTCGACCCGCTCCTACCGCACCGGCTGGACCCCGGCGGAGGCGATGCACCATATGCTGAGCTGGCGCGGCCATTTCGATCTCGGCCTGCTGCACTCTTTCGTACGGACTATCGGCATTTACCCGGTGGGATCGCTGGTGCGTCTCGCGTCAGGCCGGGTGGCGCTGGTGGTCAAAGCGGGCGAAAAATCGCTGATGCGCCCCTGTGTGCATGTCTTCTGGTCGCTGCACGCGCAGCGCGAGATCAAACCGGAAGAGCTGGACCTCGGCGACAGCTTCTGTACCGACAGCATTGTGGGCGCGGAAGACAGCACGCTGTGGAGCAATGTGGATCTCAACCGCATCTGGGCGCTGGAAATCGCCTGATATTTCACCATTTTTACACTATTTTTACGCCCGCCCGCCGCATTTTAACCCCTTCTTTATACGCCTCCGCGCAAGCTAAGCCATAAATCCAAACCTCTGGAGGTTCCTGTGAGCGTGGGCGTAATAACCGGCATGGTGCTGGTGGTGGTGTTACTGGGCTATCTGATCTATGCCCTGTTAAACGCGGAGGCCTTCTGATGGCGGCCAATGCTTTTTTACTCATCGCATTTTATCTGGTGCTGCTGATGGTACTGGCGCAGCCGCTTGGCCGGGGTCTGGCCTCGTTAGTGGCTGACAAGCCAGTATTTGCCCGGCTGGAAGCGCCGCTGTGGCGGCTGATGGGCGCGGATCGCGCCGACATGCGCTGGCCGCACTATCTGCTGGCGATTCTGCTGTTCAACGCGCTGGGTTTCGGCGTGCTGCTGGCGATTCTGCTGTTACAGGGGGCGCTGCCGCTCAATCCGCAGCAGCTGCCTGGTCTGAGCTGGCATCTGGCGCTGAATACCGCGGTCAGCTTCGTCACCAACACCAACTGGCAGGCCTACAGCGGCGAAAGCACGCTGAGCTATTTCAGCCAGATGGTGGGACTGACGGTGCAGAATTTCCTCTCGGCGGCGACCGGGATAGCGGTGGCCTTTGCACTAATCCGTGGCTTCGCGCAGCGCGGCACCGGCACGCTGGGCAACGCCTGGCGCGACCTGACGCGCATCACGCTCTACGTCCTGCTGCCGATCAGCCTGCTGATGGCACTGTTCTTTGTCAGCCAGGGCAGCATTCAGAACTTCGCGCCTTATCACAGTCTCACCACGCTGGAAGGGACGCAGCAGACGCTGGCGATGGGGCCGGTGGCGTCGCAGGAGGCGATCAAAATGCTCGGCACCAACGGTGGCGGCTTCTTTAACGCCAACTCCTCTCATCCGTTTGAAAACCCGACGGTGCTGACTAACCTGGTGCAGATGCTCGCCATCTTTCTGATCCCGGCGGCGCTCTGCTTCGCCTTTGGCGAAAGCGTGCGTGACCGGCGTCAGGGGCACATGCTGCTCTGGGCGATGACGCTGATGTTTGTCGCGGCGGTGGCGGTGGTGATGTGGGCCGAACTGCGCGGCAATCCGCACTTCCTTCAGCTGGGGGCCGACAGCGCCATCAACATGGAGGGCAAAGAGACCCGCTTTGGCATTCTCAACAGCAGCCTGTTCGCGGTGATCACCACTGCCGCCTCCTGCGGCGCGGTCAACGCGATGCACGACTCCTTTACCGCGCTGGGCGGCATGGTGCCGATGTGGCTGATGCAGCTGGGTGAAGTGGTGTTTGGCGGCGTCGGAGCCGGTCTCTACGGCATGCTGCTGTTTGTACTGCTGGCGGTGTTTATCGCCGGACTGATGATTGGTCGCACCCCGGAGTTCCTCGGCAAAAAAATCGATGTGTGGGAGATGAAAATGACCGCGCTGGCGATTCTGGTGACTCCGGCGCTGGTGCTGATCGGCACCGCGCTGGCGATGATGACCGACGCCGGACGCGGCGCGATGGCCAACCCCGGCATCCACGGCTTCAGCGAAGTGCTCTACGCCGTCTCCTCGGCGGCCAACAACAACGGCAGCGCCTTTGCCGGACTCAGTGCCAACACCCCGTTCTGGAACCTGCTGCTGGCCATCTGCATGCTGCTGGGCCGCTTTGGCATCATCATTCCGGTGCTGGCGATTGCCGGTGCGATGGCGCTGAAAAAAGTGCAGCCGGTGGGCAACGGCACGCTGCCTACCCACGGTCCGCTGTTTATTGCGCTGCTGATCGGCACGGTGCTGCTGGTGGGCGCACTGACCTTTATTCCTGCTCTGGCGCTGGGCCCGGTGGCTGAGCATCTGCAACTTGTTCAGGGACAATCCTCATGAGTCGTCAACAACAGGCGTTATTTGACGCGGCGCTGCTGCGCACCTCGGCCTGGGACGCGCTGAAAAAGCTCGATCCCCGGGTGCAGTTCCGCAACCCGGTGATGTTTGTGGTCTGGCTCGGCAGCGTACTGACCACGCTGCTGGCGCTGGCGATGCTGGCTGGCCGCATCAGCGGCAGCGCCAGCTTTACCGGGGCGATTGCGCTCTGGCTCTGGTTCACCGTGCTGTTCGCCAACCTGGCGGAAGCGCTGGCCGAGGGGCGCAGCAAAGCGCAGGCCAGCAGCCTGAAAGGGGTGAAAAAGACCAGCTTTGCCAAAAAGCTGTCTGCGGCGCGCTACGGCGCGGAATGGCAGCAGGTGGCCGCCGACGCGCTGCGCAAAGGCGACGCGGTGCTGGTGGAAGCGGGCGACATCATCCCCTGCGACGGCGAAGTGCTGGAGGGCGGTGCCTCGGTGGATGAGAGCGCGATTACCGGCGAATCCGCGCCGGTGATCCGTGAGTCGGGCGGGGACTTCGCCTCTGTCACCGGCGGGACGCGCATTCTCTCTGACTGGCTGGTGATCAGCTGTAGCGCCAACCCCGGCGAAACCTTTCTCGACCGGATGATCGCCATGGTGGAGGGCGCGAAGCGCCGCAAAACCCCGAATGAGATCGCCCTGACCATTCTGCTGGTCTCACTGACCATTGTGTTTCTGCTGGCGACCGTCACCCTCTGGCCGTTCTCGGCCTGGGGCGGCACCCCGGTCAGCGTCACGGTGCTGGTGGCGCTGCTGGTCTGTCTGATCCCGACCACCATCGGCGGCCTGCTGTCGGCGATTGGCGTCGCCGGGATGAGCCGGATGCTGGGTGCCAACGTCATCGCCACCAGCGGTCGCGCGGTGGAGGCGGCGGGCGATGTCGATGTGCTGATGCTGGATAAAACCGGCACCATCACCCTCGGCAACCGTCAGGCGACCCAGTTTCTGCCTGCGCCGGGCGTCAGCGAAGAGCAGCTGGCGGATGCGGCGCAGCTCGCCTCGCTGGCCGATGAGACGCCGGAAGGGCGCAGCATCGTGGTGCTGGCCAAGCAGCGGTTCAACCTGCGTGAACGCGATCTCAGCAGCATGGGGGCCAGCTTTATTCCGTTCTCCGCCCAGACCCGGATGAGCGGCGTCAACGTGCAGGATCGATTAATTCGCAAAGGGGCGGTGGATGCGGTGCGTCGCCATATCGAAGCGAATCATGGCCGTTTTCCCGCCGAGGTCAACGCCCAAGTGGAAGAGGTGGCGCGCACCGGCGGCACGCCGCTGGTGGTGGCGGAGGGCGCGAAGGTGCTGGGGGTGGTGGCGCTGAAGGATATTGTCAAAGGCGGTATCAAAGAGCGCTTTGCCGAGCTGCGCAAAATGGGCATCAAAACCGTGATGATCACCGGCGATAACCCGCTGACCGCCGCGGCGATTGCGGCGGAAGCGGGCGTGGATGATTTTCTCTCCGAGGCGACACCGGAAGCGAAACTGGCGCTGATCCGCCAGTATCAGGCGGAGGGACGGCTGGTGGCGATGACCGGCGACGGCACCAACGACGCGCCGGCGCTGGCCCAGGCGGATGTAGCGGTGGCGATGAACTCCGGCACCCAGGCGGCGAAAGAGGCGGGCAACATGGTCGATCTCGACTCCAACCCGACCAAGCTGCTGGAGGTGGTGCACATCGGCAAACAGATGCTGATGACGCGCGGCTCGCTGACCACCTTCAGTATCGCCAACGACGTGGCGAAATATTTCGCCATTATTCCGGCGGCGTTTGCGGCGACCTATCCGCAGCTCAACATGCTCAACGTCATGCAGCTGCACTCGCCTGCCACGGCGATCCTGTCGGCGGTGATCTTCAATGCGCTGGTGATTATCTTTCTGATCCCGCTGGCCCTGAAAGGCGTCAGCTACCGGCCGCTGAGCGCCGCCGCGCTGCTGCGCCGCAATCTGCTGATCTACGGTCTGGGCGGCCTGCTGGTGCCCTTTGTCGGCATCAAAGCCATCGATCTGTTATTAGTGCTGTCAGGCATGGCCTGAGGAGAAAAAGATGAGTCAGTTACGTCCGGCAATTTTACTGTTGTTGCTGCTTACCCTGGTCTGCGGCGTGGTTTATCCTTTGCTCACCACCGGCCTGGCCCGGACGCTGTTTCCTGACCAGGCGAGCGGCTCGCTGCTGGAGGAGGATGGCGTGGCGCGCGGGTCGGCGCTGATTGGCCAGAACTTTACCCGGCCCGACTATTTCTGGGGTCGTCCTTCCGCCACCAGTGATAAACCCTATAACCCGCTCTCCTCCGGCGGCAGCAATCTGGCCGCCAGCAACCCGGCGCTGGACAAAGCGGTGGCGGAACGGGTCGCCGCGCTGCGGGCCGCCAACCCGCAGGCCGCGGCCGCGGTGCCGGTTGAACTGGTGACCGCCTCCGCCAGCGGACTCGACCCGGATATTTCACCCCAGGCTGCCCTGTGGCAGGCGCCGCGCGTCGCCGCCAGCCGTCAGCTGCCGTTATCGCAGGTAGAGACGCTGATTGATAAACTGACGCACCGGCCGCTGATGCCGTTCCTCGGCACGCCGACCGTCAACGTGTTGCAACTGAATATGGCGCTCAACGATCTGTAATGGTGTTAAGGACGCGATGAACCACGAACCGACCCGGCCCGATCCCGATGCCCTGTTGCAGGCGAACCGCGACAGCCATCGCGGCCGCCTGAAAATCTACTTTGGTGCCTGTGCCGGGGTGGGGAAAACCTACGCCATGTTGCAGGAGGCACAGCGGCTGCGTGCCCAGGGGCTGGACGTGTTGATCGGCGTGGTGGAAACCCATGAGCGACCGGAAACCGCGCAGCTGCTGACCGGCTTAGCGCTGCTGCCGCGCCGGGCGACCGGCCGCTCACGTCATGCCGAGTTTGACCTCGATGCGGCGCTGGCCCGCCATCCGGCGGTGATCCTGATGGATGAGCTGGCGCACACCAACGTGCAGGGCTCACGCCACCCCAAACGCTGGCAGGATATTGAGGAGCTGCTGGAGGCGGGCATCGACGTGCTGACCACCGTCAACGTGCAGCATCTGGAGAGCCTCAACGACGTGGTGGGCGGCGTCACCGGCATTCAGGTGCGCGAAACCGTGCCCGATCCCTTTTTCGACAGCGCCGATGAGGTGGTGCTGGTCGATCTGCCGCCTGACGATCTGCGGCAGCGGCTGAAAGAGGGCAAGGTCTATATCGGCGACCGCGCGGAGCGCGCCATCGAAAACTTTTTCCGCAAAGGCAACCTGTTCGCCCTGCGGGAGCTGGCGCTGCGCCGCACCGCCGACCGGGTCGATGACCAGATGCGCGCCTGGCGCGATCAGCAGGGGCGGGATCGCGTCTGGCACACCCGCGACGCCATTCTGCTCTGCATCGGCGACGACAGCGGCAGTGAAAAACTGGTGCGCACCGCGGCGCGGCTGGCGGCCCGGCTCGGCAGTGAATGGCACGCGGTCTATGTCGAAACGCCCCGGCTCAACCGGCTGCCGGAAGCGCGGCGGCGGGCGGTGCTGCGTACCCTGCAACTGGCACAGGAGCTGGGCGCGGAGACCGCCACCCTCTCCGATCCCGATGAGGCGGAAGCGGTGCTGCGCTACGCGCGCGAACACAATCTGGGCAAGATCGTCACCGGCCGTCGCCCGCAGCGGCGCTGGCGGCGCGACAGCTTTGCCGAACGGCTCGGCCAGCTGGGGCCGGATCTCGATCTGCTGGTGGTGGCGCTGGATGAGCCGCTGAAGGATGCGCCGCACCCGCTGCCCGATGGCCGCGTCAGCAGCGACAAGTGGCGCATCCAGCTGCGCGGCGTGCTGATGGCGCTGGTGCTCTGCATCGTTGTCACCGCTGCCGGGCAGTCGCTGCTGATCGGCTTCGATCCCGCCAACTGCGTGATGATCTACCTGCTGGCGGTGGTGATCGTGGCGCTGCGCTATGGTCGCTGGCCGTCGGTGATCGCCACGGTGATGAATATCCTCGCTTTCGACCTCTTCTTTGTCGCGCCGACCGGCACGGTGGCGGTCTCGGATCTGCAATATCTGGTGACCTTTGGCGTGATGCTGGCGGTGGGGGTGATTGTCGGCAATCTCACGGCGGGCGTACGCTATCAGGCGCGGGTGGCGCGCTACCGCGAGCAGCGGGCGCGTCAGCTCTATGAGATGGCGAAGTCGCTGGGCAGCGCCCTGACGCCGCAGGATATTGCCACCACCAGCCAGCGGGTGGTGGACGCCACCTTGCAGGCGCGCTGCCTGCTGCTGTTGCCGGATGAGCAGGGCGAGCTGCACCCGGTGGGCGATGCCTTGCCCGGCAATGAACCGGACCGCGCGATTGCGAAATGGAGTTACAGCAAAGGCCAGCCAGCCGGGGCGGGCACCGATACCCTGCCCGCGGTGCCGTACCAGATCCTGCCGCTGAAAAGCGGCGCGCACTGCCGTGGCCTGCTGGTGGTGGAGCCGCAAAACCTGCGTCAGCTGATGATCCCCGAGCAGCAGCGGCTGGTGGAGACCTTTACCGTGCTGATAGCCAACGCGCTGGAGCGGATGGCGCTGTCGCAGAGTGAAGCCGCGTCCCGGCTCTCGGCCGAGCGCGAGCAGCTGCGCAACGCGCTGCTGTCGGCGCTGTCCCACGACCTGCGCACCCCGCTGACCGTGTTGTTTGGTCAGGCGGAGATGCTGATGCTCGACCTCGCCAGCGACAACTCAAAATATGTGCCGCAGGCCAGCCAGATCCGCGAGCAGACGCTGAGCACTATCCGGCTGGTGAGCAATATGCTCGATATGGCCCGCATTCAGTCGGGCGGCCTGAACCTGCGCGAAGAGTGGCTGGCGCTGGAGGAGGTGATCGGCGGGGCGCTGAGCAGCATGGCGCCGTCGCTGAAAGGGCATCAGGTCCAGCTCGACCTGCCGGATGACATTGTGCTGATCAAAGGTGACAGCACGCTGCTGGAGCGGGTTTTCACGAACCTCATCGAGAACAGCCTGAAGTATGCCGGTCACGACGCGCCGCGCGGCATCCGCGCCTGGCGGGCGGCGTCACGGCTGGAGATCGCGGTCTGGGATGGCGGGCCAGGCATCGCCGGGGGAGATCTCAGCCGGATATTCGATAAGTTCTCGCGCGGCGATAAGGAGTCGGCGGTGCCGGGTGTCGGGCTGGGTCTGGCGATCTGTAAAACCATTATCGAGAGCCATGGCGGCCAGATCTGGGCGGAGAACCGGGCTGCGGGCGGAGCGGAGTTTCGTCTCTCGCTGCCGCTGCCGCCGGTTCCTGAAATTTCTGACGAAGGGCTGAAATAACTTCACAGTGGATCGGTTATACTCCTGCACCTTTTTAATGACTTGTGGGATTCTATGGAACGTTTTACCGAAAACCTGATGTATGCATCGCGCTGGTTGCTGGCCCCGGTTTACATTGGACTTTCGCTGGGTTTGCTGGCGCTGACGATTAAATTTTTCCAGGAAATTTTCCATCTGCTGCCCAACATCTTCAGCATTGCGGAAAACGACCTGATCCTGCTGCTGCTGTCGCTGGTGGACATGACGCTGGTGGGTGGCCTGCTGGTGATGGTGATGCTGTCGGGCTATGAAAACTTTGTCTCTAAGCTCGATATTGACGAAAGCAAAGAGAAACTCAGCTGGCTGGGCAAGATGGACTCCGGTTCGCTGAAGAACAAAGTGGCGGCCTCCATCGTGGCGATCTCCTCGATTCACCTGCTGCGGGTGTTTATGGAAGCGCGCAACGTCGCCAACGACAAACTGATGTGGTACGTGATTATCCACCTGACCTTTGTGCTCTCCGCTTTTGTGATGGGCTGGCTGGATCAGATGTCGCGTAACGAGAAAAAGGGGCATTAACGCCCCTGCGTGCTCTCCGCCGCGTTGCCTGACGGCGAGGCGGGCCGGGCGCCCGCCAGCTGCGGCAGCACCGCTTTGATCATGGCAAAAAAATGTTGCAGCCGGGCCGGGTAGTAACTGGCCCAGGGATAGGTCAGCCAGACCGGCAGCGGCGGGGCCTGCCACGCGGGCATCAGCTGAATCAACCGGCCATCGGCCAAATCCTCCTGTACCACCCACGACGAGACAATCGCCGCCCCCATCCCCGCCAGTGCCGCTTTGCGCACCGCGTATAAACTGTCGCTGCTCAGCCGCGGCGCAATCGCCAGGTTCACCGGCTGGCCGTCGTCAATCTTCTGCAACGCCACTTCGTTACGGTAAAAACTGGTCAGCGCCAGCCACGGCAGATCGCGCAGCTGCTCCACCTGTTCAATCGGCGGCTGTTGCGCCAGCAGGGCGGGGGCGGCGACCACGATACGCGGCACTTCCGCCAGCAGAATCGCCACCACCGAGGGGTCGGTCGGTGCTCCGACCTGAATGGCGCAGTCGACATTCTCCGCGACAAAATCGGGGGTGCGGTCATTGAGCATCCACTCAATATTGAGCCGGGGATAGCGTTGCAGATAGTCCACCAGTGGGGCGATCAGCTGATCCTGACCAAAGGCGTGCGGCGCACGCACCCGCAGCGTACCGACCGGATCGGCGCTGGCCCCGGTCAGCTCATCTTCCAGCGCGTGCCAGGTCGCCAGCAGCTGCCGCGCCTGGGCGTAGCAGCGCTCGCCGTCGTCGGTGAGCTTCAGCGCATGGGTGGTGCGCAGGATCAGCTTCAGGCCGAGCCGCTGCTCCAGGGTTTGCAGCCGACGGCTGACGGTGGGCTGGGTGGTGCCGAGCTGCGCCGCCGCCGCCGACAGGCTGCCGCTCTCCACAATACGGATAAAAGTCTGCATCAGTTCGATGCGATCGCCGGAGCCGGAGTGATTCATACGTACCACGCATAATGGTTTTGCCTGAAATCAGTCTACCGCGTATGACTGCGATGCGCTCTAATAGCCACTCGAATTAATGAGGATCACAGCATGTCAGCGATACAGACCCCTACCCAGACCGAAACGCTCCCCACGCCGCTGGTGTTTACCCTGGCCGCCGGGGCCGGACTCAGCGTGGCGTCGATTTATTACAGCCAGCCGATGCTGGATATTATCAGTAAGCAGTTTAACGCCGGTATCGGCGCGGTGGGCATGGTGCCGATGCTGACTCAGGCGGGCTATGCGCTGGGCATTCTGCTGCTGGCTCCGCTGGGCGATCGCCATGACCGCCGCACCATTATCTTTATCAAAGGATTAATGCTGGTCGCGGCGCTGCTGCTGTGTGGCTTCTCTGGCGGACTCAGCGCGCTGCTGGTCGCCAGTTTTATCACCGGACTCACCGCCACGGTGGCGCAGGACATTGTGCCCGCGTCGGCGGCGCTGGCCCCGGAGCGCAGCCGGGGAAAAACGGTCGGCACGGTGATGACCGGGCTGCTGGTCGGCATCCTGCTGTCGCGGGTGGTCAGCGGGGTGGTGGCGGAATATTTCGGCTGGCGCACCATGTATATGATCGCCGCGCTGGCGGTGCTGCTGATTACCCTGACGCTGTGGCGGGTATTGCCGCGCTTCACGCCTGGCACCTCGGTGAGCTATCCGCGCCTGCTGCTGTCGCTGGCGCACCTGTGGCGTCATCATCAGACGCTGCGCCGGGCCGCACTGGCGCAGGGTCTGCTGTCGGTAGGCTTCAGCGCCTTCTGGTCGACGCTGGCGCTGATGCTCAGCGACCGCTTCCAGCTGGACAGCGCGGTGGCGGGCGCGTTTGGTCTGGCCGGGGCCGCAGGCGCGATGGCCGCGCCGCTGGCCGGCAGTTTCGCTGACCGTATCGGCCCGGCGCGAGTCACCCAGGCGGGGGCGGCGCTGGTCACGATTTCCTTTGCGCTGATGTTTCTGCTGCCGTGGCTGCCCATGCCAGCGCAGCTGGCGCTGATTGTGCTCTGTACCATCGGTTTCGATTTAGGGGTACAGGCGACGCTGGTGGCGCATCAGACGCTGGTCTACGGTCTGGCACCGGAAGCACGCAGTCGCCTGAACGCGCTGCTGTTTACCGTGGTGTTTATCGGCATGGCCAGCGGTGCGGCGCTGGGGAGTCTGGCGCTGGCACACTGGGGCTGGAATGGCGTGGTGGCGCTCTCGACCCTCGCCGGTGGCGCCGCTCTGGCGGTGCGCCTCGCCAGTCGTCACCTGAAAAACTGATCGTCCCGCCCGTCAAAAAATGTGCCAGGCTTATTCATAAACCCGAAATATTCTGGAGCGTTATGAACTTTTTAGCCTGGACAGCAGCGACGGGCGGCCTTCTGCTGCTGATGTCGCTGGCTTCCGGTTGGATCCACCGGGGGCCGGTCACCTCATTTGGTCTGTTCCTTATCGCGGGCATATTGTGCGGCCCGTGGGGATTCGATGTGATCCACATCGACATCGTCACCCATTCCGAAGCCGTGGCCCACATTACCGAAATCACCATGGCGGCCTCCCTGTTTATTACCGGCCTCAAGCTGCGTATGCCCTTGCAGAACAACTGCTGGCGTACCGGGCTGAAACTGGCGTTCCCCGCGATGCTGCTGACCGTGGCGGCGATGACCCTGCTGACCCACTACCTGGTGGGACTCGACTGGCCGATCGCGCTGGCGTTTGGAGCGATAGTCGCGCCGACCGATCCGGTGCTGGCGAGCTTAATCTCGGTAAACGATGCCCAGGATGATGACTCACTGCGCGTGGCGATCTCCAGCGAAGCGGGGATGAATGATGGCTCCGCGCTGCCGCTGCTGATACTGGCGCTGCTGCTGTTTAATGGCGAAAGCCTGAGCGGCGGGATGCTGGCGCACTGGGGGGCGGTGGAAGTGCTCTGGGCGATTGGCGGCGGGCTGACCATCGGTTTTGCGCTGGGACGGCTGATTGGCCTGCTGGCGACCCGGCTGCGTAACGCCAACGGCGATGTCGCCCCCAACGATTTTCTGGCGCTGGCGCTGATCGCACTCAGTTATTCGCTGGTGCAGTGGCTGGGAGCGTCTGGCTTCCTGGCAGCGTTTGCCGCCGGGCTGGGATTACGCCGCGCCGAGCTGGGGGTGTTCCGTCGCCATCAGCCGGACGATCTCTCTGACGATGAGCGCGTGTTGCCCTCCGAGGCGCTGGTCAACCCCAACAAGCGGCTGGCGCATCAGGGCAACAACAACATGGTGAAGTCGATTGGGTTTGTAGTAGGCGACGCCCTCTCTTTTGGCGATACTATTGAACGTTTACTGGCGGCTGGCATGATGGTGGTGCTGGGCGTGACGCTGGCGCAGCACTGGAATATCTACGGCGTGCTGCTCGGTCTGGTGCTGTTTGTGGTGGTGCGCCCGCTGGCGGTCTGGCTGGTGACGCTGCGCGCCGGGCTGCCGCTGGGACAACGTCTGCTGATTGGCTGGCTCGGCATTCGCGGTATTGGCAGTCTGAACTATATCGCCTATGCCTGGACGCACGGCATGGAAGGTCCGCAGATGGAAATAATGACTAATATGGCGTTAACGCTGGTGGTCTGTAGTGTGGTTATCCACGGCACCACCGTATCGCCGCTGCTGAACTGGCGTCAGAAGCGCCTTGAAGCCCTTCAGCGCAAGGTTTAACCCGAACCAACAGGAGTTAACAATGAAAGTGATTCAGCTAGCGCTGCTGAGCGTGCTCGCCTCCGGCAGCGCGCTGGCGGCCGATGATAGTGATACTGAGCAGAATGTCTATGCCAGTCAGTTGTGCCACATTGTCAGCGGCGAAAAAAAGGTCGCGAGTGCGGATCAATATGTTGAGCAGATGAAATCCACCGTGGCGCGCAGTCAGTCGCCCTCAGCGATGAATCAGCCCGAATTTGATGAAGAGTCTGCCCGTGAAGTCGCCAGCGCCTGGCTGCAACTGGGCGACGATGAGCGCGCCAAACTGCGTGCCAATGAACAGCAGTGTGAGCAGTCAGTTATGGCGCAGTTCCAGCAGGAAGATTAACCGCGCCAATCGGTTTAAAAACGCGCCTTTCGGGCGCGTTTTTTTATGGCTTTTTTGGAACGATTGCGTACATAATCGCCAGCCATGGCACCAGACTTGCATCAGTTACTTCTGCTTCAGCGTGCCGCAACGGTTGGCTGACTTTTCGGGCATCACTTAACAGGCATTATGATTACGCGTCGACGCTTTATTCTCGGCACGGGAGCGCTTGGGCTCTCCATGACCACCGGCAAATTATTTGCCCGTAATGACATTATTCCCCTCTGGCCGGACGATCCGCCCGGCGGCGGTGGCCCATCCGGGGAGCTGCGGATTAACAGCAGCGGCTCCTGGTCCAATATCGTCAGCCCGGCGATTCAGCGTTTTAAACCGGAAAATCCCAATGGCGAAGCGGTGCTGATCGCCGCAGGTGGAGGCTATCGCTGGATCGGCATGGGGCGCGAAGCCTGGCCGGTGGCGCGCTGGCTCAATGCCAGTGGCTATACCGCCTATGTGCTCAGCTACCGGCTGCCGCATGAGAAGTGGCAGGCGGGCCGGCTCGCCCCGCTTCAGGATGCCCAGCGCGCTATTCGCCTGGTGCGCTCCTTCGAGCGCAAAGTGCATGTGCTCGGCTTCTCGGCGGGTGGACATCTGCTCGGCCTGGCGGCGGCGCGCCCGGACTTTGCATCTTATCCGGCTATCGATCCGCTGGATGAGGTGGTGCCAAAAGTCGACAGCGTTGGGCTCATCTATCCGGTCATCACCCTGGAAGCGCCTTATCAGCACACCAACACCCATCTGATGATGGTCGGCAAAAATGCCACCCCGCAGGATGAAGCGAACTGGTCGGTGCAGAACTACGTCACCCGGCACTATCCGCCGACGTTTCTGGCCCAGGCCGAGGACGACCACACCTCCAATCCGTTCAATACCGAGCTGATGCGCGACACCTGTCGTCGTAATCGGGTGCCGGTTGAGCTGATTCAGATCAGCAAGGGCGGACATGGCTTTGGTCTGGGCAAAGCGGGCACCCCCGCCGCCTTGTGGGATCAGGCTTATGTGCGCTGGCTTGACCGCGTCAGCTGAGATGCTCAGCCAGGGTGCGCCGTTGCACCCTCGGCGCAACAGGGCGCGCGGGATTGCCTCTCCCTTCTGAAGCCGCAACCGTCGCTAAAGCCGATAACCGTGACGATAAAACCGCTCCCGACAGCCAGCGTCTGGCACGGGATCGGTGGCACTGCTGGCCGGGATAACACCTCGCGCTAAATAGCGCCTCACCCGAACAGCCTGATTTAAAGCTAAGCGCCGGGTTTTATTTTATCTGTTGCCGGATTTCTTACGGAATTATAGCGGCAGCCGCTTTTTACACTGCCAGCATGGCGCAGAAAAGCGGCCGCCACTGCGATAAGTAAAAACATTCTGAAACCGTTTCTTTAACAACCATATCTATATTATTATGGATGTAGCTAATTGGCGAAAGAGAAAGGTGCTGAGTTAATCTCTTACTTTTAGATTATTTTTAAAGGTGGCATTTCTTTTTTTACCGGGATATTTCCAGTTGATACAGATCAAAATCCAGGCTGAAAGATTAGCATTTGTGGATTATAAAAAAACAACAAAAGCGTTTATTCGCCGCGGCGATAATGACCAGATAATCCATAAAACCAAAGCAGAGCATATTTTTAGATGCTTTTATGGTGATATATACTGCAAGGTCGCGTTGTGCAGGTGAGAAGTTTTGACGTAAAAATAAAAATCTAACCTCATTGTTTTAGTTAAGTTTAGGTGATTTCATAAGAGCCATGCATAAGATAAATCAGGCCGGACCGGATTCTATCCTGATTATCTGATCGCCGTTATCTGATAGCCGCCAGAAAAAAACCGGCCGATAACGGCCCCTTATTAAATGAGATTGCCCGCTTAACCGCGCCTGTTTACCCTCAGGCGGGGCGCTTCGCAGCACAACGGCGTCGCCTTTTTTAATTCAGGCGCTTTTTTAAAGCGTTCAGGAGAGAAACCAGAAGCCCGGCTTATATAATTTTAATAAGTAATTATTTTACTTATAAATAAATAGCCAGATTATTTACGTATGCGAAACCGCGACATTTTCACTATAGTGGAGCGCTTCCAGCCCGGCGACCACAGTAAGGATAGATGGTGCGGGTCAGCTGGCAGGCCAGGGCGGCTTTAAACCGAAAAAATGAGGCGATAAAAAGCGAAAACCTCTTCTCCAGCGCTGAGCCCGGCTGAGATCGCCAGCCTCGCGCGGCAAAAGCTGAGTTGCCTGAACTTCTGTTGAAAAGGAGAGCAGCAAAAAGCGAAAGGAACCTTTCAGATCCGCTGATATTTTTCACCGAGAAAAAGATGAAAATATTTGACAGGTTAATGTCCTGAGATCCTGGCAGAATAGCGGGCCATTCTGGTGTTGGCGCAGGGATGAAACGGTGCTGGATTATCAGATGCGCTGGCGACGGGTTGCATCCTGACCGGAATACGTTTCCCGGAAACGTCAAATCAACAAAAAGGAGTGATGCTGTTTAATTTAAAACGATGTCAATATAATGACGTGATGCTTTTTTCGTAACGATAAAAGAAAACTTATTATTTTGTTTTCATCACTCTTCAGAGGTAATCATGCGGCTATATGATGAATTAAATTTTATCGGATACCTTATTGAAGGTAAAGTCATCTATTTAACCAAGACAAAGCGGCTAATCTCTCTGAACGGTTCGGGCAGCGATATTATCCTCAGGAAAACCATGGCGCGGGTGCTGGAGTATCTTTTTGAAAACGCCACGGTTGAACTGGTTACCGATGCTGAGCTAATGGAGCACGTATGGGACAGACATGGGCTAAGTTCCTCTACCCAGCGGGTCTGGCAGGTGATGTCCAATTTTAAATCGAAGTTATCTTTTCTGGGCATCAGCGACGATTTTATTCTGCGGGTATCAAAGAGAGGTTATCTGCTTAAAAATGACAGCGTTGAGATTTTATTTAGCCGTAACGGACATTCAGGTAATAAGTCTCAGCCGGGTGATAAGTTTTCCGGTTATAACCATATCCGGTTAGAGACGGGATCGTTGAACCGAATCGACAATAATTAAACGGCCCGACATGAGCGTATCGGCTTAACGATGCGTTTTTCAGCCATGCGGATCAGGTTGCCGCCTGAAAACCCCGCCTTTTAAGCTGATACGGACCTGCTGTTTTCAGGCGTTTATCGCTTCCGGCCCTCTCCGCCACCGCACAAATAAAAAAAACTGGCCATCATGACCAGTTTTTGGTGGGGAGAAGCGCTTTCTGACCTTAGCGCATGGTCACAAACTCTTCCGCTGCGGTCGGGTGAATCGCGACCGTGTTATCAAAGTCCTTTTTGGTTGCGCCCATCTTCAGCGCCACGGCGAAGCCCTGGAGCATCTCATCCATACCAAATCCGATACCGTGAATCCCGACAATCTTCTCATCGGCACCGACGCAGACCAGCTTCATGCGGCACGGCTGGCGATGTTGAGTGACGGCGGTGTACATGGCGGTGAACGACGATTTGTAAATCTTCACCTGGTCGTCGCCATACTGTTCGCGCGCCTGCGGCTCAGTCAGTCCCACGGTGCCAATCGGCGGATGGCTGAACACCACGGTCGGCACATTGCTGTAGTCCAGATGTTCGTCCGGCTTGTTGTTAAACAGACGCTCAGAGAGACGACGGCCTGCGGCGACCGCCACGGGCGTCAGCTCAACCGCACCGGTGTTGTCGCCCACCGCGTAGATGCCTGAGACATTGGTATTCTGGAACTTATCGACGCTGATATAGCCTTTCTCGTCGAGCGCCACGCCAGCGGCCTGAATGTTGAGATTGTCAGTTTCAGGTTCGCGGCCAATCGCCCAGACCAGGCAATCAACGGTGTATTCACTGCCGTTTTCCAGTTGCAGCGTCAGGCTGCCATCGGCGTTCTTCACCACCGCTTTCGGCACCGCTTCGGTGTGCAGCGCCGGGCCTTCACTGTTCATCACCTCTACCAGCGTCTCAGTCAGCAGCGGATCAAAGCTGCGCAGCGGCGCATGCTTACGCACAAACAGGTGGGTTTCGGAGCCCAGCGCGTTAACCACGCCCGCCAGCTCGACCGCGATATAGCCCGCGCCAACGACCGCGGTGCGTTTTGGCAGCGCGTCCAGCTCAAAGAAGCCATCGGAATCAATGCCATACTCGGCGCCAGGAATCGCAGGATGGACCGGGCGACCGCCGGTGGCGATCAGAATATGGTTGGCGGTAATGATCTCGCCGTTGACTTCAACGCTATGCGCATCGACAAAACGGGCGAAGCCTTTGATCACCTCAACCTTATTTTTCCCCAGCACGTTGTCATAGGAGCTGTGGATACGATCGATATAGGCGCTGCGGTTTTTCACCAGCGTCGCCCAGTCGAAGCGATTCACCGTGGTGTCGAAGCCGTAGTCCGGCCCATACAGATGGATAGCTTCGGCGATTTGCGCGGCATGCCACATGATTTTTTTCGGTACGCAGCCCACGTTGACGCAGGTGCCGCCCAGCTCTTTCGCTTCAATCAGGGCGCATTTCTGGCCATACATGGCCGCACGGTTGATCGAGGCGATGCCGCCACTGCCGCCGCCGATGGCGAGATAGTCGAAATGTCGGGTCATTGAAGTATCCATCCGGTTGCATAAAAAAATTGGCGTAGAGTGTAACGCTGTGGCTCGAAATGACGCAAAGTTTGCGCCTATGATTGTAATAGGGTTCTGTTTTTTCTACTGCTGACAGGGAAGCATACCATGCACCTTACTTTTCTCGGCACCGGCGGCGGTGCGCCCAGCCTGCAACGTAACGTCACCGCCATCGCCTTTACCCGCGCGCTGAGTGGCGAAACCTGGCTGTTCGACTGCGGAGAAGGCACGCAGTTACAGTTTATGCGTTCCCGCCTGAAACCGGGCAAGCTGGATAAAATTTTTATCACCCATCTGCATGGCGATCATATCTTCGGTCTGCCGGGATTGCTCACCAGCCGCTCCATGGCCGGGCTGAGCACGCCGATGACGGTCTATGGCCCGAAGGGATTAAAAACCTTTGTCGAGACCGCGCTGGCGATCAGCGGCTCCTACACCGACTACCCACTGACCATTGTAGAGATTGAGGCGGGCTGGACGCTGGATGATGGCGAGTTTCGCATCAGCGCCTGGCCGCTGAATCATACGCTGGAATGTCTGGGCTATCGCATTGAACAGCACGATAAACCGGGCCTGCTGGATGCGCCCCGCCTGAAAGCGGAAGGGGTGCCGCGCGGCCCGTGGTATCAGCAGCTGAAGCAGGGCGAAAGCGTCACGCTGGAGGATGGGCGGGTGATCAACGGTGCCGACTATCTGGGGCCGGCCACCAGAGGTAAAACGCTGGCGATTTTTGGTGACACCGCCCCAACCGAGGTGGCGTTGCAGCTGGCGGCGGAGGTGGACCTGATGGTGCATGAAACCACGCTGGAGGCGGCGATGGTGGAAAAAGCCAACGGGCGCGGCCACTCCACCACTTTGCAGGCGGCAGAGGTGGCCAGGCGTGCCGGAGCAAAACGGCTTATCGCCACCCACTTCAGCTCCCGCTATCTGGCCAAAGATATGAGCCGCCTGCTGGCGGAGTGCCAGACCATTTTCCCCTGCACCGAGCTGGCCTATGATCTGGCGGTCTTTACCCTTTAATGGTGTAGCGCGGGGTAGGTGAAAAACAGCAGGTGCGTCAGATTCAGGGCGAAGTGCAGGGCGGTCGCCAGCCATAACCGGCCGCTCCAGTGCCACGCCAGCCCGTAGATCAGCCCGGCCAGCGTCGCGAAGATCACCAGCAGCACGCCGCCGGGCGCATGAACCAGCCCGAACAGCAGCGAACTGATCAGCAGCGCGGGCAGCCCGCCCAGCGCCTGCCTGAGTCGCTGTTGCAGATAGCCCCGGAACAGCGCCTCTTCCGCCAGCGACACAAAGAACAGATTCGCCAGCATAAAGGTCCCCAGCCACGCCGGAAAGTGACGCTCAACGGCTAACCCGCCCAGCAACACCGCGCTATAGAGCAGCAGCGGCACGGCGGCGATCAACGCCAGCGCGGCAGGCAGCCGGTAGCGGGTCAGGGCCGCCGGAGCGCGAAACAGCGTCGGCAGAGCGGCCAGCAGCACAAACGGAATCAGCGCTTTATCAAAGTTAAACCCGAAGCTGAACGGCACGCTGCGCGGCCCGATCTGTACATGATCACGCTGGAGTGGGTTGTTAAAACCGGGGAAAAGATGAAGTAATAAGCCGATGGCGATCAGCAGCAGCAGCGCTTCGGTCACGATCTGCCGCTGATGATGCGCGCGGTCATAAATACGCAGCGCCACTACGGCGGCGCTACCGCCGAACAGCAGCAGCGCGGGCCAGGCTAACACATCCTGATAAAAACCGAGTAGCGTGGCGAGCGCCAGTAATAAAAGTGCCAGCCGCCGGGCGGGTTGCAGCGCGGTCAGCGCGCCGGCCAGTAAGATCCACATGGTGACAGCCCTGTCCTGTTTCGCCGCCACACCAGGCGTGCGCGGCGTAAAAGTGAGAGAGAGTTATTCAGGTACGATCTGGTTAACCACAAAATGGCCGGTACCGGCCGGAACCAGTTTTTTATGCAGCCACGGCAGCAGGCTGTTCATCTGATCGGCCAGCTTCCACGGCGGGTTGATGACGATCATGCCGGAGGCGGTCATGCCGCGCTGATCGCTGTCAGGACGGGCCGCCAGCTCGATTTGCAGAATATTGCGGATGCCGGTCGCTTCCAGGTCACGCAGCATATGTTTGATCTGCTGACGTAACACCACCGGATACCACAGGGCGAAGATGCCGGTACTAAAGCGTTTATGTCCTTCCTGAATCCCTTTGACCACGGCCTGATAATCGCTTTTCATCTCATAGGGCGGATCGATCAGAATCAGGCCACGACGCGACGGCGGCGGCAGTTTCGATTTCAACTGCTGATAACCGTCGGCCCGATCGACGCGCGCGCGGTTGTCTTTGCTGAATTCGTTACGCAGCAGCGGGTAGTCGCTGGAGTGCAGTTCAGTGAGTTGCAGACGGTCATCTTCACGCAGCAGATGACGGGCAATCAGCGGCGAGCCGGGATAGTAGCGCAGCGCGGGGCCACGGTTCAGGGCGCTGATGGCGTCAAAATAGGGTTGCAGTAGTTCCGGCGCATCGGGCTGCTGCCAGATACGGGAGATACCTTCCAGATATTCACCGGTGCGCTCGGCGTGCTCGCCGCTCAGCTGGTAGCGGCCCGCGCCTGCGTGGGTGTCGAGATAAAAAAACGGTTTCTCTTTCTCTTTCAGCGCCGTGATGATCAGGCTCTGTACGGTGTGCTTCAGCACGTCAGCGTGGTTGCCAGCATGGAAGCTATGGCGATAACTCAGCATTGTTTATCCTGTTGAATGTATAAGGTTTTAACTGATGGAAAATCAATTTATACCAATTATTACCTCACGTATTACCCACAGAACGACGCACAGCAACCGACGCAGGAAAAGCATGAGAATTCGCGATTATATCAGGGATGCCCTGTCAGTGGGCTGAAAGCGTGACAACAAATCCCGCCGCGCCCTGCTGATAAGGCGCCCGGCACAATCGACGTCTGCGCTTCTTCCGTTCCCGCACAGGAACGCGAGCGATTCTTCCCCAGCCGACCCCGCCCCCCATTGATTTTCGCTACACTAAGCCGCATGTTACTTAGATTGCGTTGCGTGACCCGCCGCGCCTCCATACACCAATAAAGGACTGCGCTATGACCAATCCGCTACTGACATCTTTTACGCTTCCCCCTTTCTCCGCCATTCAGCCTGAACATGTGGTGCCCGCCGTGACCGAAGTGCTCAGCCAGTGTCGCGCGGAGGTCGAAAAGGTGGTGGCGCAGGGCGCACCCTACACCTGGGATAATCTGGTTCAGCCGCTGGCGGAAACCGACGATCGCCTGAGCCGGATTTTCTCACCGGTCAGCCACCTTAACGCGGTGAAAAACAGCCCGGAGCTGCGCGAAGCCTATGAGCAGACCCTGCCGCTGCTCTCGGAGTACAGCACCTGGGTCGGTCAGCATGAGGGACTCTATCAGGCTTATCGCAACCTCAAAGAGGGCGAGCATTACGCCGCGCTGGATCTGGCGCAGAAGAAGGCGGTGGATAACGCCCTGCGTGACTTTGAACTCTCCGGTATCGGTCTGCCAAAAGAGAAGCAGCAGCGCTATGGCGAAATCGCCGCGCGCCTCTCCGAGCTGGGTTCGGCCTACAGCAACAACGTGCTGGACGCGACCATGGGCTGGAGCAAGCTGATCACCGATGAAAACGATCTGGCCGGTATGCCGGAAAGCGCGCTGGCCGCCGCCAAAGCCCAGGCTGAAGCCAAAGAGCAGGAAGGCTGGCTGCTGACGCTCGATATTCCAAGTTACCTGCCGGTCATGACCTACTGCGACAACGCGGCGCTGCGTGAAGAGATGTATCGCGCCTATGCGACGCGCGCCTCCGATCAGGGTCCGAACGCCGGTAAGTGGGATAATGGCCCGATCATGGCGGAAGAGCTGGCGCTGCGCCACGAACTGGCTCAGCTGCTGGGCTTCGACTCCTACGCTGATAAGTCACTGGCGACCAAAATGGCGCAAAGCCCGTCGCAGGTGATCGACTTCCTCAACGACCTGGCGGAGCGCGCCCGTCCGCAGGGTGAAAAAGAGCTGGAGCAGCTGCGCGCCTTCGCGCAAAAAGAGCATGGCGTCACCGAGCTGAATCCGTGGGATCTCACCTATTACGGTGAAAAGCAGAAGCAGCATCTCTACACCATCAGCGATGAGCAGCTGCGCCCTTACTTCCCGGAAGAGCGTGCGGTCGCCGGTCTGTTCGAAGTAGTGAAACGCATCTACGGCATCAGCGCGAAACAGCGTACCGATGTGGAGGTCTACCATCCTGACGTGAAGTTCTTCGATCTGTTCGACGAAACCGGCGAACTGCGCGGCAGCTTCTACCTCGACCTCTACGCCCGCGAACATAAACGCGGCGGAGCCTGGATGGATGACTGCGTCGGTCAGATGCGTAAAGCGGATGGCACGCTGCAAAAGCCGGTCGCTTACCTGACCTGTAACTTCAACCGTCCGGTGAAAGGCAAACCTGCGCTGTTCACCCATGACGAAGTGATTACCCTGTTCCATGAGTTCGGTCACGGCCTGCACCATATGCTGACCCGCATTGAAGCGCCGGGCGTCTCCGGCATCAGCGGGGTGCCGTGGGATGCGGTCGAACTGCCGAGCCAGTTTATGGAGAACTGGTGCTGGGAGCCGGACGCGCTGGCTTTTATCTCCGGTCACTATGAGACCGGCGAACCGCTGCCGAAAGAATTGCTGGATAAAATGCTGGCGGCCAAAAACTATCAGGCGGCGCTGTTTATCCTGCGTCAGCTGGAGTTCGGCCTGTTCGATTTCCGTCTGCACACCGAATTCAACCCGGAGAAAGGCGCGCAGATCCTGGAAACACTGCGCGAAGTGAAAAGCCGCGTGGCGGTGGTGCCGAGCCCGGAATGGGGGCGTTTCCCGCACGCCTTCAGCCACATCTTCGCGGGCGGTTATGCCGCCGGTTACTACAGCTACCTGTGGGCCGATGTGCTGGCCGCAGATGCTTACTCCCGCTTCGAAGAAGAGGGCATCTTCAACCGTGAAACCGGTCAGTCGTTCCTCGATAACATCCTGACGCGCGGCGGTTCTGAAGAGCCGATGGAGCTGTTCAAACGCTTCCGTGGGCGTGAGCCGCAGCTCGACGCGATGCTGGAACATTACGGCATTCAGGGATAAGTCGTTTCGTGAACATCTGTTTACTTGATGAATCAGGCGCCGGAGACGGCGCCTTATCACTTTTAGCGCAGCGCTGGCAGCTGACGCACGATGACAACGCACCGCTGGCGCTGGTCCAGACCCCGACCCATCTTGAACTGCGTAAGCGTGATGAGCCGAAGCTGGGCGGCATCTTCGTCGACTTTGTCAGCGGGGCGATGGCGCATCGCCGTCGCTTTGGCGGCGGACGCGGGGAAGCGGTCGCCAAGGCGGTCGGCGTTAAGGGCGGTTATCTGCCGGATGTGGTGGACGCCACCGCCGGGCTGGGACGGGATGCGTTTGTGCTGGCGGCGCTGGGCTGCCGGGTGCGGATGCTGGAGCGTCACCCGGTGGTTGCGGCGCTGCTGGAGGATGGATTACAGCGCGGGTATCAGGACGCGGAGATTGGCGGCTGGCTGCGTGAGCGCCTGACGCTGATTCATGCGCCCAGTGCCCAGGCGCTGGGGGAGATCACTCCGCCACCGGATGTGGTCTATCTCGACCCGATGTATCCCCACCGGCAGAAAAGCGCGCTGGTGAAAAAGGAGATGCGGGTATTTCAGTCGCTGGTTGGCGCGGATGACGACGCCGACGCGCTGCTGGAGCCTGCCCGGCGGCTGGCGAAGAAACGCATCGTGGTTAAACGGCCCGATTACGCACCGCCGCTGGCGGGGGTAGTGACGCAGTCGGCGGTTGTCACCAAAAGCCACCGCTTCGATATTTATCCGCCCCTGGTCACGACGTTATAGAGACTAACGGAAGGTTTCAGTAACCGGTATGCGCTGAATCGGTTTCAGGCGATCATTATTTGAGACGGCGACGAAGGTAACGCTATCGGGAAATCAGCGGAAAGAGAGGTTTTAATTCTGCCTGGATAGAGATATAAAAAATGCCTGATAGTTATCAGGCATTTTTTTAGCCCTTACTGATAACGCAACCGCATTAATAGCGTGAGATTGAAGTAAAATCAGTGCCGGCTTCAGACAGGAAGCGGAAAAAGGCGCTTATCGTCTCTTTATCCAGCGCCAGCTCTAATGTTTTAAAGTTCTTGCCGGACAGCAGAGCGGCACCGGTGGTGTCACCAATGGATGCGACTGTGGTACCGAATAAATCAGAAGCATTCGTCAGTGCGTTGTTAACGCCGCCAGTCAATCCGCTCAGGCCAGCGCCGCTGACTGCTACGGTTTCAGTCTGGTTAATTTCTCGCATAATCAATATCCTTATTAAATGGTCGGTTACATTACTCTTCCCTCTCTGTTGCGGATGCAGCAGGGAGAACAGGATAAGGTATTGAAGGCCCGGAAAGCCGTCTATAGAAAAGTATCGAAAGTTGCCCTGGAAAATAAATAACGCAGTAAAGCGTTATCGGTTAAAAGGCTGCTTATTTCCGGAAGAGAGATTTTTATTTTGCCTTGTTAATTTTTTAACAGGTTGATTGCGTGGTTTTTGCGAAAGATTTATCAGCCGCGTTGTGGCGACTCTCCACTGTAAAAAAAGCCGGCATTGCGCCGGCTTTTATCATCGGGGAGCTTCCCTTACGCCTCTTCTTCATCGCGCAGTGGCACAATCAGCATGTCGATATGCACGGTGTTGATCAGCTGACGCGCCGAGGACATCAGCTTGCTCCAGAAGTCCTGATGGTGACCACAGACCACCAGATCGACGTCATACTTTTTAATCGCATCCACCAGCACCTGGCCCAGATCGCCACTGCCGCTCAGGGTTTCGCTGATCGGATAGCCTGCGGAATCTGACAGACCTTTCAGCGCCGCGTGCGTCTCTTCAGAGATGCGCTTCTGCATATCCCCTAAGTTGACATCAATCAGGCCGGTATAGAGATCTGAGTAGTTCACATCGACATGGATCAGGGAAATTCTGGCATCGTACGGGCGGGCCAGTGAAACGGCTTTATCCACCAGTAACTGACTTTCAGGGGAAAGGTCTACTGCAATCAGGATATGTTTGTAAGCCATGATAAAACTCCTTTCACGAGATTAAGAATGGCATCCGGTCTTCCTGCCCGTCACTGCTTAGCGAAGTCCTTTGCGCGAGCGGGCGATGAGCGTCACCAAAATGTATACCTGGGTTGCAGGTGGTTATCTTCTTATACTCTGAGTATAGCCTTCTCCGTCGCTAAATGCTGCCGTTGCCGCCTGGCTTGTGAATAAGATCAAAGCTGTGCCAGATTTGCTCGCGCTGAACGAAAATCATCGTTGGAAAAAATGTAAAGATTTCTCCTACACTGAAAAAAGGCGGTCCGGTTCACAGCCGCTCAGGGGGTCGAAAACTATCGCAGTCCGATAATTCAGTGGCGGGCTACTTCCGCAGGTCTGCTCAGCGCTTTTCCGCTGGGTCTGCTGCTGCGGTTCCGGTCGGGAGGGGAGAATATGATCAGCACTATTGCGCTTTTTTGGGCTCTTTGTGTGGTGTGTATCGTGAATATGGCGCGCTATTTTTCTTCTCTGCGCGCGCTGCTGGCGGTGTTACGGGGCTGCGATCCGCTGCTCTATCAGTATGTTGATGGCGCGGGCTTTTTCACCTCGCACGGTCAGCCGAGTAAGCAGGTGCGGCTGGTGACCTACATCTGGGCGAAACGCTATCTGGACCACCATGACGATGAGTTTATCCGGCGCTGCGAGCGGGTACGGGGGCAGTTTATCCTGACCAGCGCGCTGTGTGGACTGGTGGTGATAAGCCTGGTGGCGATGGCGATCTGGCATTAAAAAAGGGCGACCGGAGTCGCCCTTTTCAGCTGGCGTTACACCAGTTTTAACGCTATCCAGTAGAGCGAGCCTGACAGCACGATACAGACCGGCAGTGTGAAGATCCACGCCATGGCGATGTTCTTGATGGTCCGGCTCTGCAATCCTCCGCCATCAACCAGCATGGTACCGGCAACGGACGAGGAGAGGATGTGGGTGGTGGAGACCGGCATCCCGGTATAGCTGGCGACGCCAATCGACAGCGCAGCCGTTACCTGAGCTGACATCCCCTGCGCATAGGTCATGCCTTTTTTACCGATCTTCTCACCGATGGTGGTAGCGACACGACGCCAGCCAATCATGGTGCCCACGCCCAGCGCCAGGGCAACCGCCACAATAATCCAGACCGGCGCATACTCGATAGTACCCAGCAGATCGCTCTTCAGCTTATTGAGGAAGCGCTGGTCATCCGGGGTGGTTTCCGGCAGCTTGGCCGCTTTGTCGGCGGTGTCAGAGATACAGAGCAGCAGACGACGCATCTGGCCGCGCTGTTCCACCGTCAGCTGATCGTAGCTTTGCAGGTTATTCAGCAGCAGCTGTGCGCGCTGTACCGCCTGTAATGCGCGGGCGCTGTCACAGTGGAACTCCTGCGGGCTGGCTGCTGGCACTTCTTCCGGGGTAGGCAGCTTCGGCGGTGCCATCTGGATAATGTGGGTCAGCGAGGCGTTGTGCTGCTGATAATACTGCTCCAGATGATTAACCGCGTCGCGGGTGCGGGTGATGTCGTAACCGGAGGCATTCATATTCACCACGAAACCGGCCGGGGCCACGCCAATCAGCACCAGCATGATCAGGCCAATCCCTTTCTGGCCGTCGTTCGCGCCATGTGAGTAGCTCACGCCGATGGCGGAGACAATCAGGGCGATACGGGTCCAGAACGGCGGCTTTTTCTTGCCGTCGATCTTCTCGCGGTCAGCGGGCGTCATATGGATGCGTGCACGCTTTTTGGTGCTGCTCCAGTAGCGACGCAGCATAAAGATTAAGCTGCCCGCGATCACCAGACCAACAATCGGCGACAGGATCAGTGAAAGGAAGATATTCAGCACTTTGGGGATGTTAAGCGCATCCACCACCGAGGTGCCGTTCATCAGGGCGTTGGTCAGGCCGATACCGATAATGGCACCGATCAGGGTATGGGAGCTGGAGGCCGGCAGACCGAGATACCAGGTGCCGAGGTTCCAGATGATCGCCGCCAGCAGCATAGAAAACACCATGGCGAGACCGTGGGCCGATCCGACATTCAGCAGCAGATCGGTGGGAAGCATATGAACAATAGCGTAGGCGACACTCAATCCACCGAGCAGCACGCCAAAGAAGTTGAAGACACCCGCCATAACCACAGCAAGCTGGGCACGCATGGCACGGGTATAGATGACCGTCGCAACTGCGTTGGCCGTGTCGTGGAAGCCGTTGATTGCTTCATAAAACAATACAAACAGCAGGGCAAGAACCAATAACAGGCCAGTACTGAGGTCTAGACCAGCAAACAGATGTAGCATAAACGTTACGCCATTTTTGGAGGACATGAACGCGGCGCATTATCCGCGACAACGTGCGGTATGGGAAAGTAAAATATAGCGCTAATTTTATCTTTCACCGCCCGGTTTGGGACTAAGCCGGTGAAAAAGGTCTATATATTAGTCGGTTACAATATGACACATTTACGGCAAATTTTTGACGCTGGCGTCTGTGTAAGCAGATCACTACAATCTGCGCCTTTCCCGTTAAGTGAGTGAGCCGCCGTGGAACAGTTTGACGTTATCATCATTGGTGCCGGTGCCGCCGGCCTGTTCTGTGCCGCCCAGGCCGGACAGCGCGGTCGCCGCGTATTGCTGCTGGATAACGGCAAAAAAGCGGGCCGTAAGATTCTGATGTCGGGCGGCGGCCGCTGCAACTTCACCAACCTCTATACCGAACCGGCGGCCTATCTGTCGCACAATCCCCACTTCTGTAAATCGGCGCTGGCGCGTTATACCCAGTGGGATTTTATCGATCTTGTCAATCGTCACGCTATCGCCTGGCATGAGAAAACCCTGGGTCAGCTGTTCTGTGACGACTCCGCGCAGCAGATTGTCGATCTGCTGCTGGCCGAATGTGACAAGGGCAACGTCACCCTGCGGCTGCGCAGTGAGGTGCTCAGTGTGGCGCGCGATGAGAACGGCTACACCCTGCAACTCAACGGCAGCACGGTGCAGGCGGAAAAGCTGGTGATTGCCAGTGGCGGCCTGTCGATGCCGGGCCTCGGCGCGTCGCCGTTTGGCTATAAAATCGCTGAGCAGTTCGGGTTAAGCGTTTTTCCGACCCGTGCCGCGCTGGTGCCCTTTACCCTGCACAAGCCGCTGCTGGAGCAGTTGCAGACTCTCTCCGGCGTGGCGCTGGAGACCACCATCGACGCTCAGGATGGCACCCGCTTTAAAGAGGCGATGCTGTTTACCCATCGCGGCCTGTCGGGTCCGGCGGTGTTGCAGATCTCCAGCTACTGGCAGCCCGGCGAGTTCGTCACTATCGATCTCTCACCCGCCACGCCGCTCGACGCCTTTCTGACGGCGCAGCGTGAGGCCCACCCCAATCTCAGCCTGAAAAACAGCCTGGCGAAAATCGTGCCGAAACGGCTGGTTGAGGTGTTGCAGGCGCTGAAGGTGGTGCCGGACATCACCCTGAAGCAGCTCAACAGTCGGCAGCAGGCGGAGCTGGTGCAGACGCTGCACGCCTGGCGCGTACAGCCCAACGGCACCGAAGGCTATCGCACGGCGGAAGTGACGCTGGGCGGGGTGGATACCACTCAGCTCTCCTCGAAAACCATGGAGGCCCGCGCAGTGCCGGGGCTCTATTTTATCGGCGAAGTGGTGGATGTGACCGGCTGGCTGGGTGGCTATAACTTCCAGTGGGCCTGGAGTTCCGCCTGGGCCTGCGCCCAGGCGTTGTAGACTACCAACGCTGATGCACGTGAGGCGCGATCTTCTGCTGATAGATCTGCTTCAATGCCGCCATGGTCTCGGCGGAGATCGCCGCGACGTCGCTGGCGCGGGCGTTGGCTTCAGCCTGTTCGCGGTTTTTCGCGCCAGGGATCACCACGCTGACCTCCTCGTTCATCAGGATCCAGCGCAGCGCGAACATCGCCATCGTGATGTCGCCCGGCACGTAGCGGCGAATCTCTTCCACCGCCTCCAGCGCCACCTCATAGGGTACGCCGGAAAAAGTTTCACCCTTGTCGAACTCTTCACCATTGCGGTTAAAGTGGCGGTGATCGTCAGCGGCAAACACGCTGTCGGCGCGCATTTTGCCGGTCAGCAGGCCGGAGGCGAGCGGCACACGGGCGATAATCGCCACATCGCGCTGCTTCGCCTCATGCAGTAGCCGCTCAGCCGGACGCTGACGGAAGAGGTTGTAAATCAGCTGAATCGACGAGACGTTGGGAAACTCCAGCGCCTTCAGACCCTCTTCCACTTTCTCCACCGACACGCCGTAATGGCGGATTTTCCCGGCGGCCACCATCTCATCCATCACCGCGAACACCTCCGGGTTGTAGTAGACCTCGGTCGGCGGGCAGTGCAGCTGTACCAGATCCAGCGTCCCGGTTTGCAGGTTTTCCCTGGAGCGATCGATAAAGTCATTGAGATTTTTGGCGTTGTAGCCGTCAGCCACATGCGGAGAAAGACGCCGCCCCAGCTTGGTTGCCACAAAAGGGCGCTCGCCGCCGCGCTGATTCAGCACCTCAGCGATAATTTTTTCCGAGCGGCCATCGCCATAGACATCGGCGGTATCAATAAAGGTGACGCCCGCATCCAGTGCGGCGTTCAGCGCGGCTTTCGCATCTTCCAGGCTCACTTCGCCCCAGGTCCCGCCAATGGCCCATGCGCCGAAGCCGATTTCAGAGACGCGCTGACCGGTACGACCTAACGTGCGTTGTTTCATCTACACTTTCCTCAGTTCATTTCAGACAGGAATGACAGTCAGTTTGAGCTTAGCCCTAACCGGCAGAAAAAAAGGGGATCGCTTTCGCGGCTATGCCATGGAAGCCGCACCGGGCGCGATGGCCAATCTCATGGTTATGCTCAGGATTTCCGCGCCAGAGCGCCGAAAACAGGCCGCTGCCGCTTCGCTAATTAATTGATTTTAAGAAATTTCACCCGAAATTAATCAGGCGAGAGTGTGGATTCGGTCACATACTTGGTTTTTCAGGTCAGGAAGTGGATCGCCATGTTTACCTTTATCAAGTCGCTCTTTGCCAGTCCCGACAAATTCCTGCAAATCATGTCCCGTGAGGATATTAACGACTCTATCGCTGAGGGAGAGCGCATCATTATTGATGAGAACGGCAATATCTCGGTCAATACGCTAAGCGAAGAAGTACACGAAGATTTTGCCCGCCATGTAAATACGCTAAAGGGAGTCTGAGGTGGGTACCGCAATATTCATGGTATTGATGGTCAGTGGTTACTGGTATACCAGCCGCGATTTAAACAGCCGCTTTAAAATCCGACGCTCATCCGGCTGGGACGTCTATTTCCTGGTGGCGCTCTATGGCTGTATTTTCGTTTTGCAGGGCGTGTTTGCTACCGGCATCATCTGGTTAATCCTGCTGGCGATCTCCGCGCTGGCCAACGGCGTGCAGATGATCCCCGGCGTCCATCTGAAGTGGCAGATGGAGTTTATGAACTGGAGCTTTCTGGGGATTCAGGCTCCGGTCGTGGTGATGCTGATTTTCGCCATCCTCTTCTGCCTCTATCGCTCCAACTGGGCCGGCAGCGCCCGACTCAACGTCTCAGGTCGTAAAGATCTCTATCAGCAACTGTCGCGCTCCAATGGGGTGGAACAGTTGCTGTTTCAGTGCATGGAAGAGGGGGAACTGGCGTGGATTACCCTGAAGTCGCGCCGCATCTATATCGGCATGATTCATGCCTCGACCTTTGAATATGAGAGCACTAAAAACATCGTGCTGATCCCGATGCTGAGCGGCTACCGCGACAGCAAAACCCTGAAGCTGGCGGTGGAGCATAACTACAGCAAATGGTACGCCGAGCATGACATTACGCTCGACTCGAAACCCAAAGATGCGATGTCGTTCCGTAAAGTGATTATGGTTGACCAGATCGAAAGCCTGTCGCTGTTCGATCCCGCCAGCGCCACCGCACTCTCGATGGGGCATCCGCAGGAAGTGGAGAAGAGTCAGGGCAGCGATGAGGACGACAGCCCGGATGATGAACGCCGCGGCGCACCGGATTAAGCCGAGCCGTTTTTCTCACCTCTCTGTCGCTCAGGCGATCGCGCGGATAAAAGCACAGCCAGCCGCCTGCCGCGCAAATTTATCGTTAAGATTAAGATGAGCAGATCAACGGGAGTGAATATGACTCAGCAGGGTAAGGTGTTAATTATTGGCGCTTCACGTGGTATCGGCCTGGCGGTGGCGCAGGCTTTTGCCGGGCAGGGCTGGCAGGTCAGCGCGACGCACCGCAGCGGCGTCCCGGCGGCGGGCAACCAGCCTGAAATCCACTGGCATGCGCTGGATATGACGCAGGCAGCGGCGGTGCAGCAGTTTGCCCGCCAGTTCAGCGGCGCGCAGTTTGACGCGATGCTGATCAACGCCGGTATCTCAGGACCGGCGCATCAGCAGCTGGCGCAAAGCAGTGACCAGGAGCTGGCGCAGCTGTTCCTGACCAACGCAGTGGCACCGGTACGCAGCGCAGAGATCCTGCTGCCGCTGCTGAAGCAGAACGGCGTGCTGGCGCTGACCTCATCGCAGCTCGGCAGCCTGAATGAGAATCCGCAGGCCACGATGCCGATCTACGCCGCCAGTAAAGCGGCCCTCAACATGCTGAGCCGGACGCTGGTCGCGGCGGTGGAGGCGCAGGACGGGACGCTGCTGACGCTGCATCCCGGCTGGGTGAAAACCGATATGGGCGGCGAGAGCGCGCCCTTAACGGCGGAAGAGAGCGCTGCCGGGATTGTCCGGCAACTGACCGGCTGGCAGGGCCGGGGCGGTCATCACTACGTCGACTACGCCGGTCAGTCGCTGCACTGGTAAACGCACGCGGGGCGGTTACGCCCCGATGTCCCGCAGCGCTTTGCCTTTCATCAGATTGCTTTCGATATGCTCCAGCGTGACATGCTTGGTCTCAGGCACCAGCATCATCGTCAGCACGATAAACACCAGGTTGAGCGCACCATACAGCCAGAAGGTGTTGGCATTGCCCAGCTGATCGAGCAGCGTCAGGAAGGTGGCACCCACAATCATGTTGCCGACCCAGTTGGTGGTGGTGGAGACGGTAATGCCGAAATCACGCCCTTTCAGCGGCTGAATCTCTGAACAGAGCAGCCAGATCACCGGTCCGGCCGCCATCGCAAAGCCGACAATAAACATCAGCAGCATCGCCACCGCGAAATATTTGCGGAAATCTGTTTCAACGCCGATGTGCAACAGCGTTCCCAGCACCCCCATCCCCACCGCCATCACCAGAAAACTGGTGGTCAGCATCGGTTTACGGCCCCAGCGGTCCACGAAGAAGATCGCAATCAGCGTCGCCAGCATGTTGACCAGCCCGACAATCACCGTGCCCCACATCTGCTCACTGGTGCTGGAGAAACCGGCAATATTGAAGATTTTAGGCGCGTAGTACATCACCACGTTCATCCCGGTGAACTGCTGCATGATCTGCAACAGCATCCCCAGCCAGACCGCGCGGCGGAAGTTGCTATTCAGGCGAAACAGTGACCAGCCGCGCTGCTTCACCTGGAGGCTTTCGCGGATCTCCTCCAGCTCTTGCCGCGCCTGATCGTTGCTGCTGCGCAGCCGGTCCAGCACCCGCTGCGCTTCGTTGAAGCGCCCATGTGCCGCCAGCCAGCGCGGGCTGTTAGGCAGAAACAGCACGCCGACAAACAGGATCACCGCCGGAATGGCGATCACTCCGAGCATGCCGCGCCAGTTGCCGCTGTAGCTGAACGCGGTGTCAGAGAGATAAGCCACCACGATGCCGGTGGTCAGCATCAGCTGATACATCGAAATCATCGAGCCACGCACCCGCTCCGGCGCAATTTCCGCCAGATAGAGCGGCGCGGTGTAAGAGGCGATCCCCACCGCCAGACCGAGCATCACCCTGGCGCAGACCAGCGATTCGACGTCGGGTGAAAACGCCGACCAGAGCGAGCCAATTACAAACAGCGTCGCACCCGCCAGCATACTTTTCTTGCGCCCCAGTTTTGATGACATCCAGCCAGCCGCCAGCGCGCCCAGCGCCGCGCCGAACATCATCGAGCTGACCACCCACTCCTGCTGATGGCTGGTGATCTGCAACTCTTTCGCCAGGAAGGGTAAGGCACCGGCAATCACGCCAATATCCAGGCCAAACAGCAGCCCGGAGAGGGCGGCCATAAAGCAGACGAACCAGGTAAAGCGGTTGTGATGATTTCCCGATTTTGAAGCTGCACCCATGCGGCTCTCCTTGTGGTGATCCAATGTCAATATTGTTAATGTTATGTAAACATAGCTGATGCCAATGAGGGACAGGTCACACTTCTGCCCATCCCTGTGGTCGTGGGCGGAGAAACCATTAGAGATCAGCGGGGTGACAGAGAGGCGGGGAGCCGCGCCGGCGCACGATTAGGCAAAACCGCCCGCCACGACTCAATTTTTGCAACTGCCTGGCTGCGGCATTACACTGCCGCTTTTCAGCCATTGATTGAAGGTGCTTATGTCTCAGCCTTTTCAGCGCCAGCCGCTGCCCTTACCGGGCGGCCATAATAAAGTCCTGCTGCACTCCTGCTGCGCCCCCTGCTCGGGTGAAGTGATGGAAGCGATGCTGGCTTCCGGCATTGAATACACCATCTATTTCTACAACCCGAATATTCATCCGCTCAAAGAGTATGAGCTGCGTAAAGAGGAGAATATTCGCTTTGCCGAAAAATTTGGCGTGCCCTTTGTCGATGCCGACTATGACCGGGACAACTGGTTTGAACGGGCGCGCGGGTTGGAGTGGTCCCCGGAGCGGGGTGAACGCTGCACCATGTGCTTTGATATGCGGTTTGAGCGCACCGCGCTCTATGCCCATGAAAATGGCTTTCCGGTTATCACCAGCTGCCTGGGGATTTCACGCTGGAAAGATATGAAGCAGATTAATGACTGCGGTGTCCGGGCGGCGGCCCGTTATCCCGACCTGCTCTACTGGGAATTTAACTGGCGTAAAGGCGGCGGCTCGGCGCGCATGATTGAAATCAGCAAGCGCGAGAATTTTTATCAGCAGGAATATTGTGGCTGCATCTATTCGCTGCGCGACACCAATCGTCATCGCGTTGCCCAGGGGCGCGAACGGATTCAGATTGGTGTGCAATATTACCAGCCGGATGAGTCCTGATTAAAACCGCTGTGGAACAGGGGCAAGGATCACAAAGCCGCAGCAGGAAACCTTAACAGCCCGGACGGGGGCGTCACAACGCTCTGGCTCGGCTGCGGGCCGGGCATAACTGCACTGTCCGCAGGGATCCGCCCCCGATGAGAGCGGCGGCGCACCCGCATTAAACGGGCGTTTGCGACAGGCGCTCGGCGTGCAGCCCATCACCTGCTTAAAGGCGCGGGTGAAGGATTGCTGGCTTTCAAAATGGTATTTCAGCGCCAGGGTGATAATGGGTGTGCGGCTATTTTTCAGCTCATAGATGCTGGCAATGAGTTTCTGCTTACGAATATAGCGTGCCAGCGTTTCGTCGTGATAACGGGCAAAAAGTTTCTGCAAATACCATTTCGAATAACCCGCTTTACAGGCAATGTCATCGATGCTTAACCGTTGATCCAGGTGGCAATTAATCCACTCGGTGACAGAAATGATAACACTTTCGTTATATTTATTTTCATTCATAAAACCCTTCCCCCTGTTTTCTTCAGAATATTCTAATTTAATTTCCCCTGCGGTGTTGAGCCTTTGCGTAAAGATTTTTCAGGTTTTGAATCGATATTTCCTCGCCATAGTCATTTGACTAACGTGTATTACTAAAAAGAAGGAGTTGTGATTTATTTGTTGTTTATCGGGGCGGCGGATAATAATGGCCGGGTGAAATAATCACTCTGACAGAAATGTCGCCCGGCTTAATTCCCCGACCGATAAAACGGCTGTCCGACAGTATTAAATTCGCACCGCGCATCAATAGACTTTTGCTGATGAGATGCCAGGCTTACTCTCCACCCTGACTCTGGAGAACCCCGGATGAGATTTGTGTTGAAAAGTGCGCTCGCCGCCTTGCTCGCCGCGCTGGCTTCAGGCGCGAACCTGGCTGCCCATGCCGCCCCGGTTTATGGCGAACAGCTGGAAGGGTTTCACTATCCCCATCCTTTGCAGCATTTTGACTTTCAATCCCAGCAGCAGTCGCTGAGCATGGGCTATATGGATGTCAGACCGCCACAGCAGGCCAACGGGAAAACCTTGGTGCTGCTGCACGGCAAGAACTTCTGTGGGGCGACCTGGCAGGCGACCATCCGGGCGCTGAGCCAGCAGGGCTATCGGGTGGTTGTGCCCGATCAGATTGGCTTCTGTAGTTCGACCAAGCCCGCCAGTTATCAGTACAGCTTCCAGCAGCTGGCGCAGAATACCCATCAGCTGCTCGCCCGGCTGGGGGTGGAGCAGGCGGTGATCATCGGCCACTCGACCGGCGGTATGCTGGCAACCCGCTATGCGCTGATGTACCCGCAACAGACGCAGAAGCTGGTGCTGGTTAACCCGATTGGGCTGGAGGACTGGAAAGCCAAAGGCGCGCCGTGGCGTTCGGTGGATCAGTGGTATCAGCGTGAGCTCAAACTCAGCGCGGCAGGCATTAAAAAGTATGAGCAACAGACCTACTATGCCGGGCGCTGGAAACCAGAGTATGACCAGTGGGTCGATATGCTGGCCGGACTTAACCGCGGGCCAGGCCACCAGAAGGTGGCGTGGAACTCCGCCTTAATCTACGACATGATCTTCACCCAGCCGGTGTTCTATGAGTTCGGCGATCTTCGGGTGCCCACCACGCTGATGATCGGCACCGCGGACACCACCGCCATCGGCAGCGACATCGCTTCAGCGGCGGTGAAAGCGCGGCTCGGTGATTACGCGGTGCTGGGGAAAGAGGCCGCAAAACGCATTCCGGGCGCGCGCTTAATCGAGTTTCCCGGCATGGGGCATGCGCCACAGATGGAGGCGCCGGTGAAATTTAATCAGACGCTGCTCGACGATCTGGCGCGTCCCTGAACCGGCGGTGCCTGACCTCAGACCACCGCACGTTTCTGCTTTTTACTGAGGTACATCCGCTGGTCGCTGGCGTGCAGCAGCTGCTCCAGCGACTGCGGGTGCGCCGCGTCAAACTCCACCACACCGGCGGAGAATTGCAGATGGTAGCGACGATTCAGGCTTATCGCCTGCTGTTGCAGGTAGCGGGCGAACTGCGCTAACAGCGCTTCGCTCTGCTGTTGTTGCAGGCCATTGAACAGCACCACAAATTCATCGCCGCCCAGCCGGGCAAAGAGATCGGAGTGCTTAAACACCACTTTCATCGCATCGGCAAAGTCCATCAGCGCCCGGTCGCCTTCGCGGTGGCCCAGCGTGTCGTTAATCTGCTTAAACCTGTCGAGATCGAGAAAGGTCAGGCTGGCGGGGCGCTTTTTCATCCGGCACTCATTCAGCACCATCTGGCCCAGCGTCATAAAGCCACGGCGATTGGTAATCTGCGTCAGCTCGTCACAGGTGGCGGCCTGAAAGGCGACCAGCTCCGCTTCGGCCATCGCCGCCAGGTCGCGCAGCGTCGCCTGATCCTCTGCATCAAACTGACGCGGCGTCTGCCCGATAATGCAGAGCGTGCCAACTTTGGCACCACCGGGGGCGCGCAGCGGACAGCCGGCATAGAAGCGGATGTGCGGTTCGCCAGTGACCAGCGGATTGTCATAAAAACGCGCATCCTGCGCCGCATCTTCAACAATCATGATCTCCTCCTGAAGGATGGTGTGCGCGCATAGCGAGATATCGCGTGACGAGCCCACCGCGTCGAAGCCCTGGGTCGATTTAAACCACTGATGCTCGGCTTCCAGCAGGCTGACCAGGGCGATGGGAACGTCAAACAGGCGACGTGCCAGGCGGGTTAAACGATCAAAACGTTCTTCGGCCGGGGTGTTCATGATGTTCAGCGCACGCAACTGCGCTAAGCGTTGTGCCTCGTCGGCAGCGATTTCAGGTGCTTTCATCACAGAGCCCTTTATGGTCGTAGCTTAAGCCAGGTTCTGGTGTTGGCCATACGGCGAGGGAGAAGAGCGTGACGTCGCCATCACGCTCTTAATGAGGAGGGGATCAGAGCACTTTTTGTTCGGCGAGATCAAGGGCGAAATAGCTGAAAATCAGGTCGGCACCGGCGCGTTTAATCGCACCGAGGCTTTCCAGCACCACATTGCGCTCATCAATCGCACCCGCCTGCGCGGCAAATTTAATCATCGCGTATTCACCGCTGACCTGGTAAGCCGCCAGCGGCAGCTCGGTGCGTTCGCGGATGTCGCGCAGAATATCCAGATAGGCACCGGCCGGTTTCACCATCAGTGAATCCGCGCCCTGGGCCGCGTCGAGCAGCGACTCACGAATCGCTTCACGGCGGTTCATCGGGTTCATCTGATACGTTTTGCGGTCGCCTTTCAGCGCGGTGCCCGCCGCTTCACGGAACGGACCGTAGAACGAGGAGGCGAACTTGGTGGAGTAGGACATGATGGCGGTCTGGGTAAAGCCTGCCGCATCCAGCGCCTGGCGGATTGCCGCCACCTGGCCATCCATCGCCGCCGACGGGGCGATGAAATCGGCACCGGCCGCCGCGGCTACCACTGCCTGTTTGCCGAGGTTGGCCAGGGTGGCATCGTTGTCGACGCCGTGGTCACACAGCACGCCGCAGTGGCCGTGGCTGGTGTATTCGCAGAAGCAGGTGTCGGACATCACGATCATTTCCGGCACCGTCTCTTTGCAGATGCGCGACATACGCGCCACCAGACCGTTCTCATTCCAGGCGTCGCTGCCGGTGGCGTCGGTGTGGTGGGAAATACCAAAGGTCATCACCGAGCGGATACCCGCTTTGGCAATGCGTTCAATCTCGTAGGCAAGACGCTTTTCCGGGATGCGCATCACGCCAGGCATCGCCTGAATCGGTTTGTAATCGTCCACTTCCTCTTCAACGAAGATGGGCAGAGCCAGGTCGTTCAGGCTCAGGGTGGACTCCTGGAACATTTCGCGCATCGAGGCGCTGGCGCGCAATCTTCTTGGGCGCTGGATAAGGGAATAATCAGACATTTTCATTCTTACGCAGGTGAAAAAAGTGACGACAGTTTACTCTCTTTGACTGCCAGGCATGAAGGTTTGTGTGCGGTAACGCGCGGGGGAAAAGTCTCTCCCGCCGGGCGGCGGGAGAGTGGAACCGTTACTCGTTGATGTCCGGGTGCTGCTGCACCAGGTTTTTGCGTTTCGCTTCCAGGCGGGCGATCTCCGCGTCAATATCTTCGATTTTATGCTCGATATTATCGTGATGCTCCTGGAGGATTTCGCGTGCCTCTTCCATATCCGACGCGGCTGGCGTTGCGCCTTTCAGCGGCTTGTTGGCGGTCTCTTTCATATAGAGGCCGGTAATCAGACCAATCACCGCCACCACCATCAGATAGTAGGCTGGCATGTAGAGGTTATTGGTGGATTCCACCAGCCAGGCGGCCAGCGTCGGCGTCAGACCGGCAATCAGTACCGAAATGTTAAAGGCACTGGCCAGCGCGCTGTAGCGGATGTGGGTCGGGAACATCGCTGGCAGCGACGACGCCATCACGCCGGTAAAGGCGTTGAGGATCACCGCCAGCAGCAGCAGACCGGCAAAAATCAGTCCCAGCACCCCGCTGTTAATCATCATGAACGCCGGGATAGCAAAGATCATCAGGGCGATACTGCCGATAATCACGAACGGACGACGGCCAAAGCGGTCACTCATCATGCCCATCATCGGCTGAACAAACAGCATCCCGATCATGATGGCGATAATAATCAGCACCCCATGATCTTCGGAGTAGTGCAGGTTGTGCGACAGGTAGCTCGGCATGTACGTCAGCAGCATGTAGTAGGTGACGTTGGTGGCGATAACCAGACCGACACAGGCCAGCAGACTGCGCCAGTGTTTGGTGGCAATCTCTTTAAACGAGACTTTCGGGCCATCCCGCAAACCTTCGCGGTCGCCCTGTTCCAGCTTATCCACATGCTGCTGGAAGGCCGGGGTCTCTTCCAGCGCATGACGCAGGTAGAGGCCGATAATGCCCAGCGGCAGGGCGACAAAGAACGGCAGACGCCAGCCCCACTCAAGGAAGCTCTCTTCGCCAATAATGGTGGAGATCAGCACCACCAGGCCCGCGCCGAGCACGAAGCCGGCAATCGAGCCGAAGTCGAGCCAGCTGCCCATAAAGCCACGTTTGCGGTCAGGCGAATATTCGGCGACAAAGATCGAGGCACCGGTATATTCCCCGCCCACCGAGAAGCCCTGAGCCATCTTCGCCAGCAGCAGCAGAATAGGGGCCCAGATGCCGATAGAGGCGTAGGAGGGTATCAGACCGATACAGAAGGTACTGACCGACATGATGATAATGGTGATGGAGAGGATTTTCTGACGACCATATTTGTCGCCCAGCATCCCGAAGAACAGACCACCCAGCGGACGGATCAGGAAGGGAACGGAGAAGGTGGCCAGCGCCGCAATCATCTGAATGCCGGGTGACGCATCCGGGAAGAACACTTTACCCAGCGCATAGGCGACAAAGCCATAAACGCCGAAGTCGAACCACTCCATCGCATTACCCAGAGAGGCTGCGGTGATGGCTTTACGTAAACGGGCATCATCGATGATAGTGACATCATCGATCCCAATTGGTTTTACACGCTTCCTACGCAATTTCATAGAATTACCCTGTAATGGAACACGAAAGTCCTCAACGGCGCGAGCCGGGTGAAGCAGTCAGACCGCTGCGTTGAGGAAATTTAAGCATAGCCGTAAAAAGGTGCGCTTTACGGCCCGGCTGACACAACAATTACTGTCGCGATTATTGTGCCAGGCGGCAGAGTATACCGTTTTTGGGTGAGATCTGTCATTTTTGAGCTAAAACTGACCCACAGAGCTATCTGTTTCGGCTATTTATCACCGCAAAAAAATTATCACACTGCGTGACGACCGCCGTTTTTTTCAGCAGATCGGCGATGGTAAAGGAGAGATTTCGGGCGGGGGCAGCGGAAACGGCGGGCGGCCGGGTTAACCGGGTGTTCCCTTTGCGGCAGGCGGGGCAAAAAAAGGGGGGCGCTCGCCGCCGCGTTGCCAAACCTGGTATGGCTTACTCGCCGTTTCGCTGCGGCGCTGCAATCGCGCTGTTTTCAGCCTGGAATGGCCGCTTTTCCTGACGATCGAGCCAGGCGAGCAGCGTGCTGTTACTCATGGGCCGGGCGTAGTAGAAGCCCTGAATAAATACCACGCCGCGCTGTTGCAGGTAGCGATACTGTAATTCGGTCTCCACCCCTTCGCCCAGCACCTCAAGTTGCAGCTTATGACTGAGGCTGATGATCGCGTCCAGCACCGGCGTCTCCCCCTCCAGCGACTCGATGGCGTTGATAAAGCCGCGGTCGATTTTCAGGTGATCCAGCGTGAAGGTCTGTAAGTAGCTCAGCGAGCAGTGGCCGGTGCCGAAATCATCAATCGCGACTTTCATCCCGCCCGCCCGCAGCTGTTGCAGCTTGCACGCCACCGCTTCGCCATCCTGGATCAGGCTGCGCTCGGTCAGCTCCAGGGTAATCCGCAGCTGCTTCTCTTTGACCCGCCCGGCGAAACAGAGCATATCGCTGACAAAATCGGGGTGTTGCAGATGGTCAGCCGCCACGTTAATCGCCAGCTGAAAACCGGGCTGCACCTGCCAGCTCTGCACATCCTCCACAATCAGATCGAGCAGATGGCGGGTCAGCGGCACAATCATCCCTTCGGCTTCCGCCGCGCTGATAAAAATATCGGGCCGGACGCCGTTGCCGTCGGGCGTGGTCCAGCGCAACAGCGCTTCCACCCCGACGCAGCGGTGCAGGCGGTTGTCATACACCGGCTGGTAGTGCGCCCTGAACTGGCCGCTGCTGATAGCGCGGCGGATCTCGTCGCGCCAGGAGATGCGGCGCTGCAACCAGTTGGCCATCAGGATCATCAGCAGAATGGAGAAGATGGCCGCCATCGGCATGATGATAAACAGCACCTGACGCCAGGCGGCGATCAGTTCGCCGGGTGAAGCCACCAGGGTAACGGAGAAGGGATAGCGGCTGGAGGCCGCCTGATAGGTCGGCGGTGCCAGCCAGCGGGACGTGGCGATTTGTGCATTGCCGAACGAAATGGGTGCGCCACCGTTGAACTGCATCGTGAAATAGTAGCGATGGGAGCTGCTGATGGCGCGCATAAAGTCGATCAGATACTGACCGTCAATCACCGCCCAGAACCCTTCGCCATCGGGCAGTTCCCGAATGAAAATCACCGCCGGGCGATCCGGCACGCCAGAGGTGCCGACAATCGACAGGCTCCACCAGGCTTTGCCGGTCACCGGCACGTCGCGCATCATCATCTCTTTGAGCTGACCGGGCTGGGAGCCATAAGCGGATGAGCAGACGATGCGATCCTGCTCCAGCTTGCCGACGGCGCGGAAATAGGGGGTCAGGGAGCCGAGGCGTTGCAGCTGGCTTTCAATCTGGTGACAGGGCTGATGCTGAAACTGACGCAGCTGGGTGATCATATCCCAGGCGCTGTCGCTCATGCGTTCCGCCTGAGAGAGCAGCGTCTTTGCGGCGCTCACCTGCTGCTGATGCACCGTGTGACGGGCATCAAGGGCAGTAAAAAATACGCCAAGGATCAGGGGCAACAGGCCGGAAACGATAATCAGCAGCCTGGCGTAGTCGCGTTTTCGTTGCAATAGCGGCACCGCAAAATCCTCTGAGTGTTATTGGCATAATGAGGAGGTGCTAATCAGGCGCGTAGCATAGCATTTCTCCGGGCGGAGCAGGTTAGCGGTTTGACGACGAACCGAACTGATTAAAGTCAATTATCGTCCAGAGATTGCGTTTATTGACACTGTTTTGCTCAGCATGACGCTTCAGCAGGGGGGAGCACGGTTGCGCAGGCGCGGGGGGAGAGGTCACAGCAGCCTGCGCCCGTCAGGAGGCGGGCGCAGGGCAGAGGAGCGACTCAGTCAGCGAAACAGATCTGCTTCAGCGCCACTTCGACACCGCGCAGCTCAGCCAGTCCTTTCAGACGGCCAATCGCCGAATAGCCGGGATTGGTGCGTTTATGCAGGTCATCCAGCATCTGATGGCCGTGATCGGGACGCATCGGGATCGCCCGGTGATTACCCGCCTGACGACGGCGCTGCTCTTCAGCCAGAATCACTTTGATCACCCCAACCATATCGACATCTCCCGCCAGATGCGCCGCCTCGTGGAAGCTGTCGGGGTTCGCTTCGCGCTGAGTGGCGCGCAGATGGACGAAGTTAATGCGGTCGGCATAGGCTTCCGCCATCGCCACCAGCGCGTTGTCGGCGCGCACGCCATAGGAGCCGGTACAGAAGCAGAAACCGTTATGCAGGCTGTCCACGGTTTCCTTCAGCCACTGCATATCCTGCTGGGTGGAGATAATGCGCGGCAGGCCGAGGATCGGGCGCGGTGGATCGTCCGGGTGCACCGCCAGTTTAACGCCCACTTCCTCCGCCACCGGCACGATAGCGCGCAAAAACGTCGCCATATGCTCGCGCAGTTTCGCCTTATCGATGCCGTCATACTGCGCCAGCTGCGCCTGAAACTGCTCCAGCGTGTAGCCCTCTTCCGCCCCCGGCAAGCCAGCGATGATATTACGAACCAGCGTCGCTTTGTCTTCCTCGCTCATCGCGGCAAACCGCTGAGCGGCGACCTGCTGCTGGTCAGCACTGTAATCCTGCTCCGCTCCCGGACGCTGCAACAGAAAGAGGTCGAAGGCGGCGAAGGCGTCGGCGTCAAAACGCAGCGCTTTTGCGCCATCCGGCAGCGTCCAGGCGAGATCGGTACGGGTCCAGTCGAGCACCGGCATAAAGTTGTAGCAGACGGTATCGATGCCGCAGGCGGCCAGATTGCGAATCGACTGCTGATAACTGGCGATGTAGCGCAGGTAGTCCCCCCGCTGGGTCTTGATCGCCTCATGCACCGGAATACTCTCCACCACCGACCAGACCAGCCCTTTTTCCGCCAGCAGCGCCTGACGCGCTTTGATCTCCTCTACCGGCCAGACTTCGCCGTTCGGGATATGGTGCAACGCTGTCACGATGCCGGTCGCGCCCGCCTGTCGCGCATCATCCAGTGAGACCGGATCGCTGGGGCCGTACCATCGCCATGTATGTTCCATTTTTACTCCTCAACTGTGATGTGGCCCAGTGGTCAGGCCGCTGGACCAAGAGTATGATAATGACAAAAAGCGAGCCGTGATCCCGATCGCAGCCCGGCAAACTGCGTGGAGGCCGCGCTGGCTGACGCGGATTAACAGGAGAGAGTCATGACGCTGCCCGTGGTAAAAACTGAACGCCTCTACCGCCAGATCGCCAACGCCATCATGGCGGGCATTAGCCGCGGCGATTTCGTCTCAGGCGGGTTACTGCCACCGGAACGCGAGCTGGCGAAGCAGCTGGGTGTCAGCCGTTCATCGGTGCGTGAAGCGCTGATTGCGCTGGAGATGACCGGCTGGGTCGATATTCGCACCGGCAACGGCGTCTATGTGGCGCAGCCGCTGCCGCAGTCCGCTGCCCCGCAGGAGGGCGAAACCTGTAGCCTGCTGGAACTGTTACAGGCCAGGGAGGCGTTTGAAGGGATGCTGGCCGGTTTCGCGGCACGCAACGGCACCGCCGATCAGCGCGCGGCACTGCTGGCGCTGACCGCTGAACTGCAACACTACCGGACCAACGACGCCGCCTTTCTGGCGCAGGACAAGCGCTTCCATCTGTTGATTGGCGAGATGAGCGGCAACGAGATACTGCGTGAGCTGCTGGAACAGCTATGGAATAAGCGTTACACCCCGCATGTGCAGCGGCTGGAGCGCTATTTCGCCGACAACAGCGTTGTGCAGGAGATGAACGCTGACCATCAGCAGATCGCCAGCGCCATTGTGGCGGGCGATGAGGCGGCGGCCCGCCAGGCGATGGAAAATCATCTGCGCCAGGTCCGGCAGCGGCTACTTGGTTAATCCCCGCGCCCGTTTCGGGCGGCCGGTGCCCAGCATAATCGCCAGCCGGCTGCCGCCTGGGGTGGTCTCCATCAGGATTTTGGTAATGCTGGTAAGCGGCACCGACAGCAGCATTCCGACCGGGCCGAGCAGCCAGCCCCAGAACACCAGCGACAGGAACACCACCAGGGTTGAGAGCCCGAGGCCGCGCCCCATCAGACGCGGCTCCAGCATATTGCCAAACACCATGTGAATCGCGCTGAACAGCAGCGCCACCATCGCCGCGTCAAACACGCTGTTCAGCAACAGCGCCTGCAAAAAGGGCGGGATGCCAGCGATAATCGGACCGATGTTGGGAATAAAATTGAGAATAAACGCCACCACGCCCCACAGCAGCGCGAATTTCACATCCAGCAGAGAGAGGCTCAGCCAGACCGACAGGCCGGTTATCAGGCTGACCAGGGTTTTCAGCGCCAGATAGTGCGTCACCCCCTTCAGCGCTTTATGCAGCCCGGCGATGCGGATCTTCGGATTCACCAGCGCGTTGCGCATTTTGTAGGGCAGGTGGTGGACCTCAAACAGCATAAAGACCACGGTCAGCACCAGCAGCACGGTGTTGGTCATCGCCCCGGAAAAGCCGCTCAGCGCCACCGACGCTAGATTCATCATGGTGTTGGGGTCAAAGTGCTGGACCAGCGCATTGGTGGAGATGTTGAGGTGAAAGCCCGCCGCCAGATGCTGGAGCACCGTCATTTTCTGCTCCATGGTGGCCCGCAGCTGCGGATAAAGCTCCGAGAACTCGCTCATCGAGCTGGCCAGGATCGCCCCCAGCAGCACGATAACAAAAAAGATCACCGAGATGACCAGCCCGATGGCCAGCCCGCGCCGGAAGCCGCGCCGCATCAGCATCGTGACGAGCGGGTTAAGCACGATGGCAAAAAACGCCGCCAGCAGCAGCGGGACCAGAATGTCGGACGCAGCCCGAATACCGGCGAGGATGATGACCAGCATCGCCAGTTTTATCAGAATATTTTGTCCGATCTTTTCCCGTTGCAGCTCGCTCATGCCCTCTCCTGTGACGTCAATTGGCTGATGCAAGTGTAGCTGAAAGAAAATTAACAAACTGATTTATCAGAGAAACGGTAACAGCAGCGCAGGTGATGGCCGGTGGAATGCGTACCACCGCACTCAGCGTCAGTGGCTGCGCCGCCCGCCAGATTCCCCCGCCTGCCGCCGCCGCAAACGGGCGACCGGCAGTCCGATAAGCGCGCTATCCTGATGCGCCCGCGGCGAAAACGGATATAGTTAAGGGATAACCCTTATCATTCAGCCGACTACGAGCGCGACGCCTGATGCCTGACCAACCCGCTGCGCCACCGGAAACTCCAACCGGTAGCCTGAACATCTCGCTGCTGATCCTCTCGATCGTAGCCTATAACTTTGCCAGCTATCTCACTATTGGTCTGCCGCTGGCGGTCCTGCCGGGCTGGGTCCATGACCAGCTCGGCTTCAGCGCGTTCTGGGCGGGGGTGGTGATCAGCCTGCAATATGTGGCGACGCTGCTGAGCCGACCGCACGCCGGGCGCTATGCCGATCTCTGGGGACCGAAAAAAGTGGTGGTGGCGGGGCTGGTGGGCTGTCTGATCAGCGGGCTCTGTATTCTGCTGGCGGCGCTGATCGCATCACCGATGCTGAGCCTGACGCTGCTCTGCGTGGGGCGGCTGATTCTGGGGGTGGGCCAGAGTTTTACCGGCACCGGCACCTCGCTGTGGGGCGTGGCGCGGGTCGGTTCGCTGCACATTGGCCGGGTCATCTCCTGGAACGGCATCGTCACCTATGGCGCGATGGCGATCGGCGCACCGCTCGGCGTGGTGATCTTCCGGGCTGGCGGTCTGCTGTGGCTGTCACTGGTGATTGTCGCTATCTGTGTGCTGGCCATCGTCTGCGCCGTGCCGCGTCCGGCGGTGAAAGCCAGTCGGGCCAGGCCGCTGCCGTTTCGTGCCGTGCTGGGAAAAATCGCCGGATTCGGTGCGATACTGGCGCTGGGCTCCGCCGGTTTTGGCGTCATCGCCACCTTTATCACCCTGTTCTATCAGGATAAGGGCTGGGGAGGGGCGGCGTTCGCGCTCTCGCTGTTCAGCGGCGCGTTTGTCGGGGCGCGGCTGCTGTTCCCCAACGCCATCAATCGCCACGGCGGGCTGCGGGTCGCTACCCTCTGTCTGGCGGTGGAAGCCGCTGGCCTGTTTCTGGTGGCGGCGGCGGGCGATCCCTGGATGGCGAAAGCGGGCGCGTTTCTCACCGGTGCCGGTTTCTCGCTGGTCTTCCCGGCGCTGGGTGTGGTCGCGGTGAAAGTGGTGCCGCAGCAGAATCAGGGCAGCGCGCTGGCCACCTACACCGCCTTTATGGATCTGTCGCTGGGGATCACCGGGCCGATTGCCGGGTTCATCATGAATTACGCGGGCGTCTCCCGGGTCTATCTGCTCACGGCGCTGCTGGTCTGTGTCGCCTGCCTGTGTACCCTGCGGCTGCAACGTATCCAGCGGCTGTCGCCGGTGACGGATGAGGCGTCGCCGTAAAAAAGTGGCCCCGCAACAGGGCCACAAAGGCTGACAGACACAGATAAACCCTGGCTACTACCGCCCGCCGTCAGGCCTGTAGCAATTCGATACTGTGGCGCACCTGGCGTTCAATCTCCGCCGGTGTCCAGCTGTCGAGCTGGCTGGAGAAAGGCTCAAAGGCGTAAACACCCCGATAGCCGAGCATCTCCAGCCGTTTCACCTGTACCACGCTGTTCAGCACATCGCGGTCACTCAGCATCACGCGCTGCTCATCCGTCAGTTCAGCGGTGGGACGCAGATCCTCCACGCCTGACAGGTGGACCAGCCCAATCTGATTAATATCAATGCCCGCCGGAAACTCCTCTTCAGCCTGCTCATAAAGATGATGATGGAAGGTATCCAGCACCAGCTTAAAGGGCAGCTGCGCCGCCGCGATCAGCTGCTGGGCCGTGACGGCGGAGCGCAGTGAGCTGACCGGAAAGCCCAGCGGCTCCACCAGACCCTGAATACCGTAATGGGCAAAGCGCGGTGCCAGCTGCACCATCGCCGCCTGCGTCTGCGCTGACGACAGCGCGACGCCATCATTGAGCGGACACATCACCAGCGCCTTCGCGCCGATCTGCTGCGCCTCCTGCAACAGCGCCTCGGCCCGGCTCAGCAGCGCATCATCAATCCGGTTGAACGGGTAGAGCGCATTAATGGTCACGATCTCGATATGGTATCTGTCCGTCAGCGCACGCAGCTGATCGGCGCTGAGATCGTCAGTGACCCTGCCGCCCGGCATGTCGTTACGCAGTTCAACCTTATTCAGCCCCAGGCGCTGAACCAGCTGAAAAAAGGCCTCAAGCGAAAGCCGGGGCGCAATTTTACGATTGAGACAGAAACGAGTGGGATCGATGGCCATGCGGTAGCTCCGGCAGCAGGGGAAGATGCGGCTAAAGAAAACATTTATTTCATTAATAGTGAATTGTGAAATACAAATTATTAGATCGGCCTCGCATTAATTTCATATTTCGTTTCAGGCTGACGCAGAAAAGGGGGATCGGCTTCGCAGCGAAGCCCTGAGCTGCCGTGCCAGAGAGCGGCAGCCACCCATCAGGCTGGCCGCCGCTGAGCCGCTCTCCGCTGCCGCCAGCCAGCTCCGCCGTGGCCCATGAGGAAAATGCGATCTGTGCCGCTAAAAGGAAATTTTCCAAAAATAACTATTTGAAAAATTTATTCCACTGTAATAGCTTCAGAGCATGCTTTCAGGTTTGCCGGGTCAGGCAGTGTGGCAGGTCGCAGGGGCAGTCCGCAGGGTATTTAACCATCTTAAGAGGCAGCATCATGACAATCATCGGTAACTTTATTGGCGGTAAAATCACGTTCAGCGCCAGCAACGAAACCCTTCCTGTTTACGATCCCGCCACCGGCAAAGTGGTCCGTGAGCTGACGCAAAGTAATGCTGATGAAGTGGCCCAGGCGATTGGTGTGGCGCACGCCGCCTTTGCCGAGTGGTCGGCCACCTCGCCACTGCGTCGCGCCCGCGTGCTGTTTAACTTTAAAGCGCTGATGGAGCAGCATCGCGATGAGCTGGCGGCGCTGATTGTCTCAGAGCATGGCAAAGTCTGGTCCGACGCGCTGGGGGAGCTGACCCGCGGCATTGAGGTGATTGAGTTTGCCTGCGGCATCCCGCACCTGCTGAAAGGGGAGTATTCGCCCAACGTCGGCGGCGGGGTCGACAGCTTCTCGCTGATGCAGCCGGTCGGCGTGGTCGCGGGTATTACCCCCTTTAACTTCCCGGCGATGGTGCCGCTCTGGATGTTCCCGATTGCGCTGGCCTGCGGTAATACCTTTGTGCTGAAGCCCCCGGCGCTGGATCCTTCCGCCTCGGTGCGCATGGCGGAACTGCTGACCGAAGCGGGCCTGCCGGATGGCGTCTTCAACGTGGTGCACAGCAGCAATGAAGATGCTGAGCAGCTTTATAAAGATCCGCGCATCGCCGCGGTGAGTTTCGTCGGGTCATCGGGCGTGGCGGAACATATCTATAAAACCGCCAGCGCACACGGCAAACGGGTGCAGGCGTTTGGCGCGGCGAAAAACCACGCCATCGTAATGCCCGACGCCGATCTCGATGCCACCGTCAACGCCATTATGGGCGGCGCGTTTGGCTCCGCCGGTGAGCGCTGCATGGCGCTGCCGGTCGTTGTCGCGGTGGGCGATGACACCGCCGACAAGCTGATCGCCCGTCTGACGCCGCTGGTGAAGGCGCTGCGCATCGGTCCGGGAATGAGTCAGGGCGCAGAGGAAAATGAGATGGGGCCGGTCGTCTCGGCGGCGCACCAGAAAAAGGTGCTGGGCTACATCAATAAAGGCGAGCAGGAGGGGGCGACGCTGGTGGTGGATGGCCGTAACGTACAGGTGCCCGGTCACGCCGAAGGCTACTACGTTGGCGGCACGCTGTTCGATCACGTCACCTCTGAGATGGTGATCTGGCGTGAAGAGATATTTGGTCCGGTGCTGAGCATTATGCGCGCGCCTGACTACGCCAGTGCGCTGAAGCTGGTGAACAGCCATGAGTTCGGCAACGGCAGCGCCATTTTCACCAGCAACGGCCACACCGCGCGCGACTTTGTGCAGAACGTGGAAGCAGGCATGGTCGGGGTCAACGTGCCGGTTCCGGTGCCGATGGCGTTCCACAGCTTCGGCGGCTGGAAACGTTCCGTCTTTGGCGCGCTCAACGTCCACGGACCGGATGGCGTACGCTTCTACACCCGGATGAAAACCGCCACTGTGCGCTGGCCGTCCGGGCAGCAGACGGTCTCTGAATTCAGTATGCCCACCCTGGGCTAATCTATTTTAACGCTGAGACGGCGGGCGACCGGCGGAATGATCTGCCGGTCGCCCTATTCATGGGGTGGATCAGATCCGCGCCGCTGATGCCGCCGCAGCGCCAATCGTGACAGAGAGGAGGAGAGGATGTCTTTACTGTCGAAAGCACAGGCCCCTGACGCGCAGGGTCGTATTCAGCATGTGACGCCGGAGCGCGCGGGCTGGCGCTATGTGGGGTTTGACGCTTACCTGCTGAAAAAAGGGCAAACCCTGCGTCTCAGCAGCGGTGATAAAGAACTTTGCCTGGTACTGGTGGCGGGACTGGCTTCGGTGAAAACCCGCCATGCAACGTTTCCCGGCATCGGTCAGCGCATGTCGCCGTTTGAGCGCGTGCCGCCCTATTCGGTCTATGTGCCGCATGATGATGAGGTCGAAGTCTATGCTGACAGCGATCTGGAGCTGGCGGTCTGCAACGCACCGGGGCAGGGCGATCTGCCTGCGCGCCTGATTGCGCCAGCGGAGGTGGGCGTTGAGCATCGCGGAAAAGGTCGCAACCAGCGGCTGGTGCACAATATCCTGCCCGACACTGAACCGGCTGACAGCCTGCTGGTGGTGGAGGTCTACACCAATGAGGGTGACACCAGCTCCTATCCCAGCCACAAGCACGATCAGGAAGAGAGTGAAAACGAAACCTATCTGGAAGAGACCTACTATCACCGTTTCGACCCGGAACCCGGTTTTGCCATGCAGCGCGTCTATACCGACGACCGCTCGCTCGATCTCTGTATGGCCCCCTACAATCGCGATGTGGTGATGGTGCCGCGCGGCTATCATCCGGTGGCGACGCTGGCGGGTTATAACAACTACTACCTGAACGTGATGGCAGGACCGGTGCGGCTGTGGAAGTTCAGCTGGGAGAAAGATCACGCCTGGGTAAACAGTGACGACTATCCGCGTCCCGGCAGCCCGGCCTGAATCGGGAGCGGCAGAGCGTAAAGGCCAGCAATCGGCCTTTACGCGCTAAAAAACGGCCTTCAGATGAACGGCCGCTCTGAACCTGAGCGGCCGTTTTTTTACAGCTGTTCTTTCTCTTTCTGCTCCCTGGCCCGGCGCAGAAGCAACCAGACCCTGACGGTTTTAATCGCCACCCGCCGTGCGGCGGTCGACTGCACCTCGTCCACGGTCGGATCTTCAGGCTCGCAAACCTCAAAGTGACGGTTTTTGAAGTGAAATCCTTTGCCGTTCAGGATCAGATTGGCGACGATGGCGACACAGGTTCCGACGGTGATCCCACTGTGCAGGAACATTTGTGCCAGCTCGGGCAACTGCGAGAAAAGCTGCGGCACCAGCACCGGCATCAGCCCTAATCCCAGCGTCAGCGCAATCACCATCCCGTTGTTATTGTTACGGTAGTTGACCTGGCCGAGGGTACGGATCCCGGACACCGCCACCATGCCGAACATCACCACCCCGGCACCGCCCAGCACCGGTTTTGGCACGATCACCACCAGCGCGGCTATTTTGGTAAACAGCCCCATCAGGATCAGCAGACAGCCCGAGGTGGCAACCACAAAGCGGCTTTTTACTCCGGTCAGGCCAATCAGCCCGACATTTTGAGCAAAGGCGGCATAGGGAAACAGATTAAAAAAGCTGCCGCAGAAGGTGGCCAGTCCGCAGGCCAGCAACCCCCTCTTCAGCGTCTCACTGTCCGCTTTCCTGCCGACGATCTCACCGATGGCCATCATCGAGGACATGGTTTCAACCATCACCACCACCATCACCATGCAGAGCAGCAGAATCGGCACCAGATGAAATTCCGGGTGACTGAACTGCATCGGCACCGGCACGCTGATCCACGGGCTGGCGCTGACGCGGCTGAAGTCGAGAGAGTCGATGAAGTACCACACCGCCGAGCCAATGATCAGCCCAATCAGCACGGCGATATTTTTAATCAGGCCGGAACCAAAGGTGTAGATGTTGAGGATGATCACCAGCGTCAGGGCCGCCAGCGCCAGCGACAGAAAGTTGCCGAAGTTGGGCATGCCGCTGCCGCCGCCGATCCACTCTCCCGCCACTGGCATAATAGAGAGGCCAATCAGCGTGACAATCGAGCCCATCACGACTTTGGGAAAAAAGCGCACCAGCTTACAGATCCACGGCGCACTGAGCAGCGTAAAGAGTCCGGCAATCATTACCGCACCCGAAATGCCGCCCATGCCATACTCTTTCCCGATCAGCACCAGAGGAATGAGCGCGGCAAAGGTACACCCCTGGATCAGGGGCAGACGGCAGCCCAGCCAGCGGCCAATGCCGACCGTCTGTACGATGGTGGCCAGGCCACACACCACCAGGTCACAGCCGATCAGTATCACTATCTGAGCGTCAGTTAACCCGATGGCCGAGCCGACCACCAGCGGCACGGCGACCGCCCCGGCATACATCACCAGCACATGCTGTAAGCCATAGAGGATCATCTGCCCGAGAGGCAATACCTCATCCACCGCCTGCACGGCAGCCGGGGCTGAGGGGTTGGGAAGCGCAGAACTCTTCATCAGGCGATATCTCCCATTTTCTTCCACAATCTGCTGGCGGCTTTGCGCGCGCTGGCGTACAGCGGAGCCACGTCGAAGGGGAACTGGCGATCTTCATACACCATCCGTCCGGCAATCATGACGCTGTGCACGCTGCTGCTGCTTTGCCCAAAGGCCAGATGCCCGGCCAGGTTTTCCGCCTGAAGAGGAGTGGGGGCGGAGTAATCGCAGATGGTTAAATCGGCGGTATAGCCAGCGGCGAGCTGACCAAACCGCTGACCAAAATTGCGCTCCAGCAGCACGTTGCCGTTTTGCAGCATACGCATAAAGCTATCTGGCCAGAGTGGTCCGCCAGCATCGCGATGTTTGAAATAGGCGAACTTCAGCTCTTCAAACATATCGGTGCCGATACCGTCGGTGCCAAGCGCCGCCAGCTGGTAACGGGCGAGGTGATGGTTATAGCCGACATGGTTGTTCATATTCGAGCGGGCGTTATGCACCACCGCCGCCTGACGTTCGTTCAGCAGGGTGATTTCATCGGGAGAGAGCCACAGGGCATGGGCGATTAAGGTTTTCTCATCCAGCAGTTCGAACTGATCCAGCCGCAGGATCGGGTCCATACCGTAGAGGTCGTGGCTGCGTGACACATCGTAGCGATCTTCCGCAACGTGAATGTGTAAACCGAGATCGGTCTCCTGTTTCGCCTGGCGCAGCAGCTCCAGACCGGCGTCGGGCAGGGTGAAGGGAGCGTGTGCCCCCAGATGCGATTTCACCAGTTTATTCAGCGGGCTGCTGTTATATTCCGCCTTAATCAGACGGGCGAACGCCACGTTCTCCTCCACGCCCGCTTCCAGCTCTTTCATGCCGAAATTGCGATCGGTGGTTTCAAAGCAGGTCATTCCCCGCAGACCCGCGTCAAGAAAGCCGCGGCGCAGAATATTCAGCGAGCCTTTGATCAGGTTGGGCGAGGCGTGATGGTCAATCACCGCGGTGCAGCCGTTGCGAATCGACTCCAGAGAGCAGATCAGCCCGCTGTAGTAGAGCGACTCCTCATCCAGCGCCCGATCCAGCCGCCACCAGAGGTTTTTCAGCGTAGAGATAAAGTCCGGGCTGGGCGGAATGGGGGCCAGAATGCCGCGCGACAGACCCGAATAGAAGTGGTTATGGGCGCAGACCAGGCCAGGCATCACCAGCTTTCCGTGCAGCTCTTTACACTCCGCCGCCGGATACTGTTCCGCCAGATGGGTGCCCACGGCCACAATTTTGTCATCTTCAATCGCAATATCGCGTCCCTCTTCTACCCGGCAGGGGGCAAACTGGACGGTAGTACCATTTTTCAGAATCAACATGACTATTCCTCCACACAACCCAACAGATAAGAGTGATGCTGGCGCGTGAAATTGATCATCCGCACCATCTCCTGTAACTCATCCGGTGTCTGGTCGCTGATGTTTCCCTGTGCGTCCAGATTCAGTCGCCAGACGCGATCCCGCAGGCGGACCTGCACGCTCTGCTGGTCAAACAGGAAGCCAGGATTGGTGCTGTTAACGAAATCATCCTGACGGCTAAAGACGGTGACTTTGTCTTTATAGGGTTTGCCCTGCCACGGACAGAACTGGGCGCAGTTGCCGCACTCGTTACACAACGCATCGAGATGCAGGATCTGCTGGCGGTTGTGGAAGTCCGGCACGCTCAGCGCCACGTTGGCGCGGTTGGGGCAGACATCCACGCACTTCGCACAGACGTAGTTGCACTCCAGGCAGCGGGTCGCCTCCTGACGGGCAAACGCCTCCTCATTGCTGGCGTCAATCTGCTTAACCGCCACCACGCCCCGGCGGGTATAGACCGCGGCCGGATCGCTGTTCAGCCAGCGCTTGTCATCTTTATCGGAGCGGATATTTTCCCGATGCAGAATCGCGTTGGTCGCCTTACGCGCGCCGGCGATGGCGGCAACGATCGAGGCGGGGCCGCTCTGCACGTCGCCCACCAGAAAAACATCTGGCAGCGCGGTTTCCAGCGTCTGCGGGTTCACCTCTACCGAACCGGCGGCGGTTAAGGGCAGGCCAATCTGCTGCAAGAGCGCGGTGTCCGGTTTTTCCCCGGTGGCGGTGATTAATGCGTCAAAGTGGCGGATTTGGGTTTTATCGGTGGGCAGCGGACGGCGGCGTCCCTGCTCATCCGCTTCGCCCGGCTGCATCACCCGTAATGTCAGGTTGCCTGCCGGATCGAAATGCTCAGGGTTAAGCAGGGTCGCAAAGGTGACGCCCTCCTCGCGGGCGGCGGCGATCTCCTCCGGCCAGGCGGGCATATCCTGCGGTTCCCGGCGATAGATAATCGTCACCGCGGTGACGCCTTTCACTTTCAGCGCGGCGCGGGCACAGTCCATCGCCGTGTTGCCAGCCCCGACCACCGCGACGGCGCCATGCAGCGTGGCGGGCAGGCGCTGCTGATTGAACTGGCGCAGGAAATCAAAGGAGTTGAAAATCTGCGGATGGCCGCCAGGCAGCGTCAGCGAGTTGCTTTTACCGGCACCGATACCCACACAGACATAGGTGAAGCCCTGCTGACGCAGCTGATCGAGGGTCAGCTGCGGGTCACAGTTGTAGACAAATTTCACCCCGTGGTCGGCAATAAACTGAATATCCTGCTCTATCAGGCTGGCCGGAATACGGAAGCGCGGGACGATGTGCCGGACCACTCCGCCGGGGCTGGCTTCGCGCTCAAACAGCGTCACCGGATGGCCCGCCCGCGCCAGAAAATAGCCCGCGGCAAGGCCGGCAGGCCCGGCACCCAGTACCGCCACCGGATGTTTGTTGCCGGAACCGGCCGGTTTATGCCAGCGCTGGCGATAATCCTCCCAGCCTTTCTCCCGCACGATGGCTTTGATCTTTCTGATGTTCAGCGCGTTGTCATAATCGAGACGGGTACAGTTGCTCTGGCACTGATGGTCGCAGATATGGCCGGTGATGGCGGGCAGGGCGTTACGCTGATAAATCAGCTCCAGCGCCTCGGTATAGCGTCCCTCTCCAGCCAGACGCAGATACTCCGGGATGTCCTGATGAATGGCGCAGGCGGTCACGCAGGGCGCGACATAGCAGTCGGTCAGCGGCAGCGGCCCGCCAGCGTCTATCTCATCACGGCTTTTCCACGCTTTCTGGGCCCAGCTCACGCTGAGGGCGGCCTCAGCCAGTAGCTTCAGGCGCGGCACGTCGATCTTTTTGCGCTCCCAGCCGTCGCTGCTTTCTAACAGCTGCGCGCATTTTTTCATGCGCAGATAGCCGCCGGGCTTGAGTAAATCGGTCGCCATAGTAATCGGCTGAATACCGGTGGCGAAAATATCCGCGATATTGTACTGGCTCGCCCCGCCGGAGTAGGAGATGGGAAGCTCACCGGCGAAGTGCTCAGAGAGCACGGCCGCGACATTAATCGAGAGCGGATAGAGTGCGCGCCCTGACATATACATCTCTTCACCAGGCAGTCGCTGCTTATGGTTACGAGCCCCAAGCGTATTGGTGAGCTTCACGCCAAAGGTTTTCTGCTGTTCTTTGCCCAGCGCCATCAAACGCTCCAGCATCGCTAAGGCGCGGTTTAGCTGAAGATCGTGCTGGAAAGACTCTTCATTGAGCGAGACATAGTTAAAGCCGTTGCCGTCGAGGATCGCTCTGACCCGCTGATACCCCAGCAGCGTTGGGTTGAGTTTTACAAAGGTGTGCAGATGCTTTTCGGTCAGCATATAGCGGCAAATCGACTCGATCTCATCGGGCGGGCAGCCATGCATGGTTGAAAGCGTGACGCTGTTAACCATGCGGGCGGAAATCTGCATCGGCAGCGCCAGCAGGGCCGCCGGGTCAGCTTTTGCCAGCAACCGCCAGCGGGCTGAGGAGAGGAAGTTGCGCAGCTGCTGCTGATAGTGCGGGAATTTCTCGGTTTTACCGGCATCCAGCATTTCATCAATAAATTTCTGCATCGCGGGCTGTTTAATGCCTTTCAGGTCATAGCCCACACTCATATTAAAGATAAACGAACGCCGCTGGCCGCCCTGGCGCGGCGAATAGATCGCCTCCAGCAGATGCAGCACCATCCAGGCTTTCAGGTATTCATCCCAGGCTTTTGGCAGGGTAAATTCGGTGGACCATTCGGTATTGAACGCCTCATCACTGGCGTCAATACAGGGTTTTTCCAGCTCCAGCCGGTCGAGGATCTGCACGGTTTTCAGCTCGATAAAGCTGCCGCCGGTCAGCCATGACACAATAATATTCTGCGCCAGCTGGGTATGAGGCCCGGCCGCCGGGCCAATGGGGGTGTCACAGGTTTCGCCAAACAGCGCAATCTGCCGCCGGGGATCGCGGTGATAGAACTCCTTTTCCGGGATGCCAAAAATAGAGTGATTCTCTTCATATTCCGCACAAATCCGCTCCAGCAGTTCACTGAAGGGAATGGGACGCATAATGTCAGCCATAAATTGCTCCTCATCACTGAGCGATTAATCCACAGGGGGGAATTCCGGTGTGGAGAGGGGTTGGCTGAGCCATAGCAACATGTGCGCCACTCTCGCCGCAGAGCGCATCATTCGCCATCATTTCGTGATAAGGCTCCCATTCTGCGCCGGGTCGCTGCGGACGAGAGCGGGTAGCTGATAATGAGTTTTATTTAGCGCCAGCCTCCACGCCCGGCGGGGCGAGAATGTTCGCAATTTAAGAATATCTCTCTCATTATGAGAAATGAGCGACGGCACGCTTTCTATCTGCCTGATTAGCCTGATTTTAATTACGGCACACAGGTTGCATAACCGTGGCAATGGTTAAAAAAATGAGGAGGCAAAAATGGGTATTTTTAGCGCGGCCAGCCAGCTGGAAAGTGAAAATCAGGCGTTCGCCCTGCTGCAAATCATCGAGCACCGTGGCTCGGTGCCGCGCCATTCAGCCACGATGCTGGTACCGGAACAGGGACCGACCACCGGCACCATCGGTGGCGGCATGATGGAGCGCCTGGCGATTGAGCAGGCCAGAGCGGCGCTGGCCGAGGGCTCGTCAAGGGTGTTTCATGGCAAGCTGGCCCGCCAGGGCGCGGACGCGGTGGGCGCGGATTGCGGCGGAGCCATGACCATCCATATCGCGGTTTATCCCCGTCGCCCGGAGCTGTTTCTGATGGGGGCGGGACATGTCAATCGCGCACTGGCGCAGCTGGCCGTTCCGCTGGGCTTCACCGTTACCCTGGCCGATCCCTGGGCGGAGAATCTTCAGCATCCCGACCTGCCCGCGTGCTGTGAACGGGCGGGCGGTGAGAGTTTCACCGAGATTATCCGCCAGCTGAAACTGACCCGCGACAGCTATGTGGTGGTTGCCACCAATCATCAGGACCGGGAGGTGCTGGAACAGCTGATGCCGCTGCCGCTCGCCTATCTGGGGCTGCTGGCGAGCCGGCGCAAGGCGCAGCATTTCCGCCAGCTATTGCAGAAGGAGCTGAGCGTCACGGTTGCGCAGCTGGCTACATTACATAGTCCTGTCGGGCTGAATATTGAGGCGGAGACGCCGGAGGAGATTGCGGTGAGTATACTGGCGGAGATGGTTCAGCATTACCGGCAGCGCCAGCGCAAAACAGGCGCGCTGGCGACGGCTAAATCGACGGCAGCGTAACCGGGCAGACGCCGCCGTCACACCGCTTACTGCTGGATCAGCGTGCCGGTGCGCCCGGCGATGCCTTCCCCGGCTTTGCTGAGCAGGGTAATCAGCGCCTGACGCCCCGGTTTCGATTCGGCAAAGGAGACCGCCGCCTCGACCTTCGGCAGCATCGAGCCAGGAGCGAACTGATGCTCGGCGATATAGCGACGGGCCTGCTGAGGGGAGAGGGTATCCAGCCAGCGTTCATCGGGCTGATTGTAGTTAATGGCGACCTTCTCTACCGCGGTGAGAATAATCAGCATGTCGGCATCGATCTCTTTCGCCAGCACCGCGCTGGCCCAGTCTTTATCTACCACCGCGTTCGCCCCGTGCAGGCGGTTATCGGTGGCGATAACCGGAATACCGCCACCGCCCACCGTAATCACAATCTGCCCCGCCTCCAGCAGCGTTTTCACCGACTGCGACTCAATAATCTCCTGCGGTTTCGGCGAGGCAACCACCCGCCGCCAGCCGCGTCCGGCATCTTCCATCAGCAGGACGCCGGTTTTGCGCAGTTTCGCCGCCTCTTCGTCAGGCAGAAAAGATCCGATCGGCTTATCAGGATGGTTAAACGCAGGGTCCTGCGCCTCAACCCGCACCTGGGTGATCAGGGAGACCACGTTTTTGGTGATGCCCGCATCAAGCAGCGCCTCACGCAGCGCATTTTGCAGATCGTAGCCGATATAGCCCTGACTGAGCGCCACGCAGACCGACATCGGCAGCACCGGCGAGTGGGCGTAGGTGGTGGCCGCCGCTTCAAACGCCTGATGGATCATCCCGACCTGCGGGCCATTGCCGTGGGTAATCACCAGCTGGTGCCCCTCTGCCACCAGCGCGGCAATCGTCTGCGCCGTGCTTTGTACCGCTTTCATCTGGCCAGCCAGTCCGCTGCCCAGCGCGTTGCCGCCCAGCGCCATTACGATTCTTTTTTTCATTGTTCACTCCCTGTTGATAAAAGGTTTACGGGAAACAAACCGGCCATGTCCGGCCTTGCCGGTAAACTGTCCTTTCCGGCAGACCACCTCGCCGCGCGAGAGAGTCATAACGGGCCAGCCCTGGCAGCGAATGCCTTCATAGGGTGAGTAATCCCCGTTGTCGTGCAGATCCGCATGGCGGATGGTCTCCTGCTGGTCAGGATCGAACAGCACCAGGTCCGCGTCGGCTCCGGGTAGCAGGCTGCCTTTTTCCGGCCACAGGCCAAAAAGTTTTGCCGGAGCGGTACTGGTCAGCGAAACAAACCGTGAGCGGCTGATCCGTCCGGTCGTCACGCCAAAGGAAAACAGCAGTGCCATGCGGTTCTCTACGCCGGGCAGCCCGTTTGGACAGCGGGTAAAGTCGCTGGCCGCCATCTGTTGACGCTGGCTGTAAGGGAAATTGCAGTGATCGGTGGCGACGGTTGATAGGGTGCCGTCGGTAATACCCACCCACATTTTATCGAGTTCACTGTGCGGGCGAAGCGGCGGGCTGAGCATATATTTCAGGCCATCCGCGCGCTGATAGTGGTTAATATCCAGCAGCAGATATTGTGGACAGGTTTCCGCCCATACCGGCTGTCCGGCGGCCCTGGCGAGACGGACATAATCGAGTCCGAGGCCGTTCGACAGGTGAACGATATAGAGCGGGGCGTTATCGGCCAGTCGCGCCAGATTGATGGTGCGGGAGATCGCTTCCGCTTCACAGGCCAGCGGACGACTGTGCGCATGCCAGATGGGAGCGGTTTTTCCCTGCTGCTTAAACTGCGCCAGCCGCCACTGAATCGCGGCATCGTTTTCCGGGTGGACCGTCGCCAGCACGCCACACTCATTGAACCGTTGCAGCACCCGGAGGATCTCCCCGTCGTTCAGTTTGTAGTTGTAGGTCAGATAGAATTTAAAGCTGCTGATCCCCTCGCGGTGGACCATCGGTTCGATCTCTTCCAGAATCGCCTGATCGACGTGCTGGATCACGCCATGAAAGCTGTAGTCGATCACGGCCTGACCTTTGGCGTCGTGGTGATATTTTTCCAGCTGATGGTGCAGCGAGCAGCCCGCTGGCCCAAAGCCCATATGATCGACGATGGTGGTGGTGCCGCCACACGCCGCTGCCCGCGTACCGGTGAAAAAGTCGTCACAGCTCTGCGCGATGCCGACATCGATATTGAAATGGGTATGCACATCGATACCGCCGGGCATCACCAGCAGTCTCTGTGCATCAATGACCTCCATGCTGTCATCAACGCTGATATGCTCCGCTCGTCGGGTTATTTTCCCCTGCTCAATCAGCAGATCCTGCCGGTATTCGCCAGCGTCATCGACCAGGGTGCCGCCCTTGATAAGTTTTCTCATCGTCTCTCTCCCGCTGGCGCTTAAAGCAAGCGCCAGCTTCAAAACGACTTAGCTGTTCAGCTGTTGCAGCCATGCCAGAGGAATCGCCGCATACATTGCGGCACAGGTCACCAGGTGATCCTTCCAGGTTTTTTCATTCGGCGCGTGGGCTTCAGGCTCTTTCCCCGGACCAAAGCCAATCACCGGAATACCATGACGGCCCATGATGGAGACCCCGTTGGTTGAGAAGGTCCATTTGTCGACCACCGGCTGCTGTTTAAACAGGCCCTTATAGGCAGCACTCAGGGTTTTTACCGTGATATGGTCCTCTTCAACTTTCCAGGTGGGGAAATAACATTCGGTCGGGTAGACCAGACCGGTCCAGGAGGCGCGCTCGTAGTGGTAGAGTGACACCTCCGCTTTCGCGGCTTTCACCGCTGGCAGGGCGCGGATCTCTTCCAGCGCGTTTTCCCAGGTTTCTCCCCAGGTCAGGCGACGGTCAATGGAGACCGCGCAGCTGTCAGCCACCGCACAACGGCTGGGTGAGGTAAAGAAGATCTCTGAAACGGTCAGCGTCCCTTTTCCCAGGAAGTCGTCGTTACCAAGTCTGCCAGCCAGTTGCTGCAATTCGGTGAGGATCGGGGCCATTTTAAAGATGGCGTTATCGCCACGTTCAGGGGCTGAACCATGACAGCTGACCCCCTGCACCTCGACCCGGATCTCCATGCGACCGCGATGGCCGCGATAGATTTTACAGTCGGTTGGTTCGGTACTGACCACAAACTCCGGCCGGATGTTGGATTGCTCAATAATGTACTGCCAGCAGAGGCCATCGCAGTCCTCTTCCTGCACGGTGCCGGTCACCAGCAGCGTATACTCATCTTCCAGTTTCAGATCTTTGATGATCTTCGCCGCATAGACCATCGCGGCCATGCCGCCCTCCTGATCCGACGCGCCGCGTCCGCCAATCAGCGTCTCATCTTCCATGCCGGTATAGGGATCGAACTGCCAGTTTTTGATATTGCCAATACCGACCGTATCGATATGCGCATCCATCGCCAGCAGGCGCGGACCGTGCCCGATATAACCCAGAATATTGCCCATTGGGTCGACATCGACCTTATCGAATCCGACTTTTACCATCTCCTGGCGGATACGTTCGATAACCCGCTTCTCATCGCAGCTTTCGCTGGGGATCGCAATCATATCGCGCAGAAAGCGCGTCATTTCAGGCTGATAGCGTTTAGCCTGGGCAAGAATTTCCTCAAACGGAATAGGCTTTACCATTTCAAACTCCTGTTAATTATTGGGGGTAATCCCATCTTTTCCTTCCCACACCACTTCACGATAATGTTGAGGATCGGTATCGCCTTCGGTACTGAAGAGCAGCACACGTGAAGCAGGGGTGAGGTTAAGTTTGTCTTTGAGTGTCTGTGAATGTGGGTGATGCAGAATGGCGGCCAGCACCCCTGCGCCGACCGCGCCCGATTCACCGGAGATGACGCGCGGGTCCTCTTTCAGCGGGTTTCCCAGCACCCGCATCCCCAGGGCCGTCACCCGGTCTTCGCAGGAGATAAAATGCTGTACGCAGTCCCGCAGCAGCGGCCATGAGAGGGGGTTGGGTTCGCCACAGGCCAGGCCAGCCATAATGGTGTTCATCTCACCGGCCACGTTGACGATTTCGCCGCGTTCAGCCGACCGGAACAGGCAGTCAGCTTTGTCCGGTTCAACCACCACGGTATGCAGCTTTCCGGCGCCATAGAGATCGCTCAGGTAGCCGAGCACGCCGCCCGCCATCGCGCCCACACCCGCCTGTAAAAAGAGGTGGGTCGGTGGTTTCTCGCCTGCCGCGGCAATCTGCTCAACCGCCTCGGCGGCCATGGTGGCGTAGCCCTGCATAATCCAGGTGGGGACCTGGGTGTAGCCTTCCCAGGCGGTGTCCTGCACCACTTTCCAGCCATTTTTTTCCGCGTTACTCATGGTCAGACGCACGGTGTCGTCGTAGTTCATGGTGGTGACGATGCACTGCGCGCCGAGGTCGGTGATGTGCTTAACGCGGGCCGCCGAGGAGCCTTTCGGCATGTAGATGATCGCCTGCTGACCCAGTTGCTTTGCCGCCCAGGCCACACCGCGGCCATGATTGCCGTCGGTGGTGGCGGCAAACGTCAGCGGCTGGGGATGCTCACGGCGAAAGGACTCAAAGGAGAATTGACGAATATCGAGCTGATACTCCTCACACAGCAGACAGGCGATGGCCCAGGCGCCGCCCAGCATCTTGAATGCGTTGAGACCAAAGCGATAAGACTCATCTTTCACCATCACCTGCTCTACGCCCAGCGCGGCGGCAAACGCCGGCAGCAGCCGCAGCGGGGTAGGTTTATACCCCGGCAGTGAACGGTGGAAGGCCCTGGCGGCCTCCACCGCGTCGTGGTCAAAGAAGGGAGAATCGCCCGGTGAAAATCGGCTGTTATCGGCGATTTTCATCTTAAGAATAAATTGTGACATGACTCACCTTTGTTCAGGAAATGAAGGGGATACGTCCGGTTTCAGCCTTTGATGCGCGGCAGGGCCTCTTCGAGTCGTTTTGTCAGCACGGCGGCCGGGTCAGCGAATTTGCGCGCCAGGATCATGCTGGCGATGATCCACGGCTTCCAGCTGGCCTCTTTATAGGTGGCGATGCGGTAGCGTTCGAATACGCTGGCTTCCACCTCCCCGGCCTTACAGGAGACGCCGGTAATATCCGCCGGCAGACAGTGCATGTAGAGCGCTTTGCCCTGGCGGGTCAGCGACATCATTTTTTCTGTGCAGTGCCAGTCGCGGTGCAGGGCGTTCTGTTGCAGACAGTTTTGCTCCAGCGTTTTCAGACCGGCGCTGTCCTGGCTGCGCAGCAGGGCGGTCCTCTGCTGCATCACCTGCCACGGCGCCCAGGATTTGGGGTAGACGATGTCGGCGTCACGGAACGCCTCGTCCATGCTGGCGACCTGGCGGAAGCGGCCACCTGACTCGGCGGCGTTGGCGCGGGCCACCTCCAGCACATCAGGGATAAGGTCATAGCCTTCCGGGTGCGCGAGGGTGACATCCATTCCGAAGCGGGTCATCAGCCCGATAATTCCCTGTGGCACAGAGAGGGGTTTGCCGTAGCTGGGGGAGTAGGCCCAGGTCATGGCGATTTTTTTGCCTTTCAGGTTTTCCAGACTGCCAAAATGCTCTTTCAGCCAGGCGAGGTCGGCCAGCGACTGGGTAGGGTGGTCAATATCACATTGCAGATTGACCAGCGCCGGACGCTGAGGCAGCACGCCCTTCGCGAATCCCTCATCCAGCGCCGCGCCGACTTCGCGCATATAGGCGTTACCGGCACCGAGATACATATCATCGCGGATACCGATCGCATCCGCGCAAAACGAGATCATATTGGCGGTTTCACGCACCGTTTCGCCGTGGGCGATCTGCGATTTCCCCTCATCCAGATCCTGCTGCGTCAGGCCAAGCAGATTGAGCGCGGAGGCGTAAGAGAAGCGGGTGCGCGTGGAGTTGTCACGAAAAACGGAGATACCCAGTCCGTTGTTGAACACGCGGGTGTCGATGTTTTTCGCCCGCAGTGATTTGATGGCCTGGGCAATATCCAGAATCTGCTCCAGTTCTGGCCGGGTCTGCTCCCAGGTCAGCAGGAAGTCTTTGTTTGCTAGGTCAGTTTTTCTCTGGCGGATAGCTTGCAACAGCGTAGAGATTTCATCCATTTCAGGCGGTTCCTCAGGACGTTAAAGACAACCCCTGCCGGGGACGAACCCGAAAAGAGCAGGGAAAGGTATTCATCGCCCACCCTTAATCAAATTCTGTGCCAACCCGCCCGCCAGGGTTAACCGGGCGGATAAAACATGATCGCGCGCTTACTTTTGACGGATTTTCAGGGAAAAAAAGCCTTTGTTGTCACCCGTCATGTCCTGTTCAGGGCTGGCGACGTCATGCTGGGGAGGGAATGAGCCACCGCCGCGGTGAGCCGGAGGAGCTCAAAATGAGAAAATTGGCGGCCTGTCTCAAAATGATAGAAACCCGCTGCTCCGGGATGAGAAGAACCTGAAACAGGACAAAAAGGAGGGTTTATGAGTGAAGCGCCACAATCGCCATCTGCACTGATGACCATACAGTCCACCATTCTTAACTTCAGCAGCCTGCTGGCCAGCGTCTTAAAAATGGAGGTCGAAGTTGTCGACAACCAGCTGATACGCATTGCCGGGACCGGGCCTTATGGCTGCGGCTTTGGCTGTACGCCTGAGAGCAGCACCCATCTGCTCAGAAGCGTGATTGAAACCCAGAAGGAAGCGGTGATCGTCGACTCCCGCTTCAACCCACTTTGCCGCGCCTGCCAGAACCGCGAAAGCTGTAAAGAGCGCGGCTTTATCGGTGTGCCGATCCTCGATCGGCAGCGCTGCCTGGGGGTGATCAGCCTGATCGCCGTCAACAGTGAACAACATCGCCGGCTAAGCGAAAACCCGGAGATGTTCACGCAATATATCTGGCACGTTTCCCGGCTGCTGGTGGCTAACCTCTCCAGCGCCCAGCACAAAGAAACTAAAAACGAAGCGATATGGCGGATCCTGCTGAATAACATCGATCAGGGGGTTATCGTTCGGGATCATGAGTCTAAAGTCAGGATTATCAACGATCGGGCGCTGGCGCTGCTGCATCTGAGCCGGGAGGCGGTGCTGGGCCGTTCGCTGCTGATTGAGCCACTCAACCGCCTGCGGGATGCCCATGAAGGACATATCCAGCATCGGGTGAGGCTGGAGGATAAACCGATGACGCTGACCGGGCAGTTGCATCCGGTCGGACACAATTCGCTGTTCCTGCTGGCGTTTCACCAGAGCGCCTCGCCGGTCGCGCAGCCGCTGGAGGACGATCCGCCTGGTATTGAACGGCTGGTGGGGCAATCGCCAGCGATGAAGAAGCTGAAGCGCATGATCCTGCGCATCGCTTCCAGCCCCTCCAGCGTGATGATCCTGGGGGAGAGCGGCACCGGGAAAGAGGTGGTGGCCAGAGCCATTCATCGCCTGAGCAAGCGGCATGATAAGCCGTTTGTCGCCATCAACTGCGCCGCCATCCCGGAGAACCTGCTGGAGAGTGAACTCTTTGGCTATGTGAAAGGGGCCTTTACCGGCGCAGCGCCGGGCGGCCGGGCGGGGCTGATTCAGTCCGCCAGCAGCGGGACCCTGTTTCTGGATGAGATTGGCGATATGCCGCTCAGCTTGCAGGCGCGCCTGCTGCGCGCTATCGAGACCCGCGAGGTACTGCCGGTGGGGGCCAGTCGCCCGATTCCGGTGGATATTCGCATTATTTCCGCCACCCATCAGAATTTGCAGGGATTTATCAGCGCGGGACGATTTCGTGAGGATCTCTATTACCGGCTGAATGTGATCCCGCTGCAACTCCCTTCGCTGCGCGAAAGAGCGGGGGATGTGGAACTGCTGCTGCACTACTTCCTGAATTATCACTCGCTGCGGATCGGCTGCACTTATCCGGGCGTCAGTCAGGAGGTGGTCAGGCTGCTACAGAACTATCGCTGGCCGGGAAATGTGCGCGAGCTGAGTAATCTGGTGGAGTATCTGGTCAACATCGTGCCCGATGGGGAGCTGATTGACAGCGCGCTGCTGCCGCCGGTGTTTCACGCTTCGCCAGCCACTCCCCCCCGGGAGGCGCCCGCGGCAGGCGTTTCGCAGCCTGAAGAGGGCGTGGCGTTTGCCGAAAACGGCACCAGCGAAGAAAACAATGCGAACCTTAAATCGATGGAAAAAACCATCATCGAAGAGGCGCTGCGGCGCTGCCGCAATAAAAAGCAGGTCGCCGACGAGCTGGGCATCGGGGTCGCCACGCTCTATCGCAAGATCAAAAAGTACCATCTCACGGACTCGTACTGAGCGCCGGGAGCGCCCTGAGCCGCTGATACTGCGCCGGGGTGTCGAGATCCCAGTGGATGGTTTTACTGTTAACCGGGATGCTGCGCCGGCCAAAAGCCTGCATCAGTGACCGCAGGTTGCTCTCCGGTGGCGCGTTCAGGATCCGGCTGATAAGTGGCGGAGGCAGTAAAACCGGATGCCCATTGCCGCCATCATAGAACGGTTGCAGACAACAATCCGCCGCGGCGTGCTGCCACAGGCGGGCGTAAACCGCCGGGTCAATGGCGGGCATATCGCCGGGCACAACAAAAAAGTGGCCGCCGGTCAGCGCCGCCGCCCCGCAGCGCAATGAGGAAAACATCCCCTCGCTGAAGTTCAGGTTATGACAGATCTGAATGGCGGGGTGATGCGCGTAACGCTGGTGCAGCTCTGCGCCGCGGAAGCCGGTGACCAGAATAACCTGGTCACAGAAAGCCAGCGCATTCTGTAACGCACTGTCCAGCACGGTTCCCTGGTTCCAGGGCAGCATCATTTTCCAGCTGCCCATCCGCGACGAGAAACCCGCCGCCAGCATAATAGCGGTTTTCATGGCGTTAACTCCTTGTCCTGCCCGCTAACAGGCAGGACGCGCGCGGCCGTTATGACGGCTTCAGGACGGCTTTGATCGATTTGATAATCGGACGGTAGCCGGTGCAGCGGCAAAGATTGCCCTCCAGCGCCTCGGCGAGCTGCTCATCATCGGGATTCGGATTCTTATCCAGCAGCGCTTTGGTGCTCATCAGCACGCCCGGCGTACAGAAACCGCACTGCACGCCGCCGTGGCGCACAAAGGCCTGCTGCAACCGTCGGCCCACCTCATCCTTCTGCAACGCTTCAACGGTGGTGATCTCCGCGCCGTCACACTGCGCCGCCAGCAGCAGGCAGGAGCAGACCGCTTTGCTGTTGAGGATCACCGTACAGGCCCCGCACTCCCCGACCGAGCAGCCCTCTTTGGTGCCGGTCAGCTGTAAATCTTCCCGCAGAAAATCGAGCAGGCGGCGATTGTCATCCACCGCTTTCTCCACCCGAATGCCATTTACTTTTAACTTGATGGTATGCATCTTATTTTTCCTGTGTAGTCTGGCTGTTCTGTGCTTCCTGCAACATCTGGCGCAGCATATCGATAGCCACCGGCACTTTGTAGGCAGCGGACCAGCGTTTACCGATCGCCTCCGTCAGCAGGGTCTCCAGCACCTTGCAGCCCTCCTCAATCAACTGAGCAGTCAGTTTTTTCCCGGTCAGCACTTTTTCAATGGCGATCAGCCGCTGGGGTTTGCTGAACAACGCGCCATCCACCAGGCGGCAGCGGGTCAGGATGCCGGATGGATTGACGGTGAACTGGCCGGTAAAACTCTGACGGGTAATATTCAGCGCATTGCGGCGGCCCAGCTGGAGATAACGCTGTTGCAGGCCGCTTTCCTGCCACGGCGGCGGCAGAATAATCGCGCTCAGCAGCTCATCAGGTTGCAGCTGAGTCTGATAGCCGCCGGTAATGAACTCCTCCAGCGGCAGCTGCCGGGTTGCCTGATGATTCTGCAACACCACCGTCGCGTCATAGATAATCAATGGCGGCACGGAATCGGCACAGGGGGCGGCGTTGACGATATTGCCGCCGATGGTGGCGCGGTTACGGAGCTGCAACGAGCCAATGGTGTTGCAGGCGGTAATCAGCAGCGGGTAGCGCGCTTTGATCAGCGGATGCGTCGTCAGATCGCTGAAGCAGACCCCCGCGCCAATGGAGATACCGTCATCAACTTCGACAATCTGTTGCAGCTCCGCGATAGCGGAAATATCCAGCAGCGGCACCGCAGCGGATTTCAGCCTTGCCTGCACCAGCAGATCGGTGCCGCCAGCAATCGGTCTGGCGCTGCCCGCCGCCAGCGCTTTCAGCGCCTCAGGCAGCGTGGTGGCCCGGCTAAGCTGAAGGGTGTTGAGCCGTAACAGCTGTTTTTTCCCGCCCGCCTCTTCCGCCAGCTGTTCACTCTGTCTTTCTGGTTTTTTGAGCGGATAGCCGAGACGCACCTGCTCTAAGCTCAGCGGCAGCGTGTAGTTGCGCCGCTCCAGCGCAAAACTGACCGCGTTATTCAGTGCGGCAGCGCCCAGCTCCAGCACCGGTTCACCAATCACTTTGCCGCCATACGGCCCCGCTTTATCGTGATTTTCCACGGCGATAACCTGAATGTCGGGCACATCTTTAATGGTCGGCAGCAGATAGGTATCAAAGTTTTCTGACTTCACCTCGCCCTGCTGAATATTAAAATCCTCCAGCATGCCGTAGCCGATCATTCCCTGGACCACGCCGCCGTAAACCTGTCCCTCAAAGCCCACTTTGTTGATCACCTTGCCGACATCGTGCACCGCGGTGACGTGATTGACGTCGATCTTGCCGGTACGGGTATCAAGAGTGATGTCGGCGACCTGGCAGCCATACACCCAGGTGAAATAGGGGTTGCCGGTGCCTTTTTCTTCATCCCAGTAGATCTCCGGGGCGACATGCCAGCCGTAGGCGGAGAGGTTCGCACCGGTGGCTTTGGTGAGGTCGACCACCTGCTGGAAATCGAGATGCCGCCAGGGATCGAGGCGATTGAATACCTTGCCGTCCTCCCAGACCAGATCCTGAATATCTTTTACCGCCAGCTTTTCCGCTATGGCCTCGCCCATCCGGCGCTTGATTTTGTTGGCGGCGCTGAGAATCGCCTGGCCTCCCATCAGCGTGCCGCGCGACGCCACGGTAGAGCCCCCGTCGGCAATCATGGCGGTAGCGGGCTCAGAAAAGCTGATGCGATCCAGACTGACCCCGAACGCCTCGGCGGCAATCAGCGACATGGTGGTCTGCAATCCCTGACCGTTTTCCGACACCGAGGTGGAGATGTTAATGCTGCCATCGGCGTTGACCTGAATCAGCGCCGACGAGGCATCCAGCCCCTCGGCACCCAGTGAGCAGCCGCGGTGGCTCAGTGCCAGCCCGATGCCATAACGGATAGGGCCGCCCTGCTGATTGAGCTGCTGATAGTGGGCTCTTTTTTCCAGATATTCGCTGCGGGTCACCGCTTTCATCAGCACCTCCTGCGCGGAGACGCAGTGGTCGCTCAGCACCTGACCCGCCATGCTGGTGTCGTTCTGTTGCAGGATGTTGCGCAGGCGGAACTCCAGCGGTGACAGACCCAGCGCTTCCGCGACCTCATCCATCAGCGACTCATTGGCGAAAATCACCTGGGGTGCGCCAAATCCGCGGTAGGCTGAGGTGTAGTTGTTGTTGGTGTAGACGCCGGTGACATCCACCCGGACGTTGGGGATGCTATAGGGACCGGCGGCCTGCACCGAGCTGCGCCAGGTAACAAACACCGTCTGCCCGGCGTAGCTGCCGCCGTCGGCCAGTACGTCAATTTTTATCGCCTGAATCCGCGCCTGGTCATCCACGCCGATTTTGTAATGCATCTGATAGGGATGGCGTTTGTAGCTCTCCCGCATCGACTGCTCGCGGTTGTAGGTCATTTTAACCGGACGGGAAGTGAGCTGAGCCAGCAGAGCGGCACGGCAGGCCAGGTGATCGATAATGTCATCCTTACCGCCGAAAGAGCCGCCCAGCACCGAGCGTTTGACGTTGATTTTGGCCTGCGGCAGATTGAGATACTTCGCCACCATTCCCCTGACGCGGTGCGCGTTCTGAATGGAACCATAGATGTTCAGAATCTGTTCGTTGTCATCATAGCCCGCGGTGATCGACTCCGGCTCGATGTAGGCATGTTCCTGAAATCCCACCTCATAGTCGCGTTCGAAAATATGCGTGGAGGCGGCGAAGCCCGCCTCAATATCGCCCTTCACCGTATGGTGATGATTGATAATGTTGTTCTCTCTGTCACTGTGAACCAGCCGCGCGCCGGGACGGAGCGCCTCCCTGACCGAGGTCAGAGGCGTCCAGGGGGTGTAGACCACCCGGATTTTCTCCGCTGCCAGGCAGGCGGCTTCATAACTCTCCGCCGCCACGACCGCGATCACATCGCCCCGAAAGGCGATTTCGCGATCGACAATCGGGGGATAGTCGGGGATCACCACCCCGATCTGCTTCTGACCGGGAATATCGTCCCAGGTCGCGATTCTCACCACGCCTGGCACCTTTTCCGCTTCGCTCAGGTCGAGTTTTTCTATCCGGCCCGCCGCAATGTCGGCGTAACGGCAGACGCCATACAGCATATTTTTCAGCACAATATCGTCGCCATAAATGGCGGCACCTTTGACCTTGGCCGCTCCGTCGACGCGCGGAACCTCACTGCCAACCCATAACGTATTCATCAGGCCTTACCCTCCAGAGATGCGTTGATGCCGCTCACAAAGCAAAGGGTGTGCCAGAGACGAATAGCGGGCGATTGTCGCGAAGAAGTTGTGATGGCACGCAGAAAAACGGCCTTCCGGGCCCGGTCACCGGCCGGAACGCCCGCCATTTATTTTCATTTTGACGCGCTTATTCTCAAATTGAGAATCGGCAGGGCCGCGGCGGGTCACGCTGTCTATAAATTGAGCGCTTCCGGGCGGCAGAGTGCGAACCGGTTCACATAACCCGCTCTTTTTCGCCTGTTTTGGCAAAGTAGCCCCTTTCTTGCATTGCTGTTGCAGGAGCAATGGCAAAAGGAAGAAATATGAATCGCTTCGTTGTTGTTAACCCCAGCGAATGCATTGGATGCCACGTATGTGAAGTGGCCTGTGTGGTGTCACATAATCAGCAGGCCTGGCCCGCCAGCCCGCAGCAGTTTCAGCCACGTATTCATCTGATTACGCCGGCTGCGGGTCGTCCGGTGCCGGTTACCTGTCGTCACTGCAATAACGCGCCCTGTGTGACCAGTTGCCCGACCGGGGCGCTGGTTGCAGAGAATGGCGCGATTCAGCTGCGGGCCGCCTACTGCATCGGCTGTAGTAATTGTCTGCTGGCCTGTCCGTTTGGCGCGATTGAGCAGATAAGCGGACTCGCCGCAGTCCTGAAGTGCGACCTCTGCCAGCACAGCGAGACCGGGCAGGCGGCCTGCGTGGAACAGTGTCCGACGCAGGCGCTTCAGCTGATGGACGCGGGGGGACTGCAACGGCTGCGGCAGCATCGCCAGCGCCTCACCGCCGGCGAGCCCCCGGCGCGCCAGCGCTCCAGAGCCGCGCAGCGGCTTGATGTCACCCCCCGTGTCGGCGCGACGAAGCTCAGCGCGCCGCAGCGAAAGCAGCACTTCAGTGAAATCTATCAGCGGCTCAGCGACGCTGAGGCGCGCTATGAAACCGAACGCTGCCTCTATTGCGCGCAAAAAGCCTGGTGTAACTGGACCTGCCCTTTGCATAACGCCATTCCCGGCTTTATCCGGCTGGCGGCGGAGGGAAAAATCGTCGAGGCCGCCGAACTCTGCCATCAGACCAGCAGCCTGCCGGAAGTCTGCGGCCGGGTCTGCCCTCAGGATCGTCTCTGTGAAGGGGCCTGTACCCTCAACGGCCAGCCCGATGCCGTCAGCATCGGCAATATCGAACGCTACATTACCGATGAAGCCCTGGCGCTGGGCTGGCGGCCCGATATGCGCGCGGTGGCGCGCCGCCCGGAACGGGTAGCGGTAATCGGGGCGGGACCGGCAGGGTTAAGTTGCGCCGACCAGCTGATTCGCCACGGCGTCAGCGTGGAGGTGTATGACCGCCACCCGGAAATCGGCGGCCTGCTGACCTTTGGCATCCCCTCGTTCAAGCTGGATAAACAGGTGATGATCACCCGGCGCGCGCTGTTCAGTGAGATGGGGATTCAGTTTCATCTCAATTGTGAAATCGGCCGGGACATCGCCTTTTCTCAACTGCTACAGCAGTACGACGCGGTTTTCCTCGGCGTTGGCACCTACGGACTGGTGGGGGCCGGGCTGGAGCATGAAAATGCGCCGGGGGTCATGCAGGCGCTGCCCTATCTGATAGCGAATACGCGGCAGATCATGGGGCTGGAGGAGGATAAGCAGCTGCCCTATGTCTCACTCAAAGGTAAAAAAGTGGTGGTGCTGGGCGGCGGTGATACCGCGATGGACTGCCTGAGAACGGCGGTGCGCCAGCAGGCTGAATCGGTCATCTGTGCCTATCGCCGGGATGAGAAAAGTATGCCCGGCTCGAAAAAAGAGGTCACCAATGCCCGCGAGGAGGGCGTGGAGTTCAGGTTTAATCTCCAGCCGCTCTCGATTGAGCTGGATGAGGCCGGACGGCTGAACGGCATCAGGCTGATCCGCACCGAAATGGGACCGCCCGGCCGTGACGGGCGACGCAGGCCTCAGCCCATCCCCGGCTCAGAGTGTCTGCTGGCGGCCGACGCTTTAATACTGGCGTTTGGTTTTCAGGCGCATGAGATGCCCTGGCTTGCCGGGCACGGTATCCGGTTTGACCGCTGGGGAATGATTATCACCGGTGAAACCGGATCGGAAACGCAGACGCATCATCCAAAAGTTTATGCGGCTGGCGACGCGGTGCATGGCGCCGATCTGGTGGTCACCGCCATCGCGGGAGGCCGCCGCAGCGCCAGTGAAATTCTGCGGATGTTTGACCAGCAGCAACAGCTCAGGGAGTGTGCATCATGAGTTTTATCGTCGCGTCAGCCGACAAGTGCATCGGTTGCCATACCTGTGAGGTGGCCTGCGCGGTGGTCCACTCGGGAACCGTCAGCCAGACCGCGCAACACTATTTCCCCCGCCTTAAGGTTATCCGGCTCAGCCGCATCAGCGTGCCGGTTATGTGCCGGCAGTGTGAGAACGCGCCCTGCGTCGCGGTCTGTCCGGTGGGGGCGCTGCGCAAACAGGGCGAAGAGGTGGAGGCGATCAACAGCCGCTGCATCGACTGTAAAAGCTGCGTGGTCGCCTGCCCGTTCGGCGCGATTGAGATCGTCAGCCAGCCCAGCGAGGGCGAGGGCAATCCGCTGATCGTCAAGTGTGACCTGTGCAGCGGTCACGCCAGCGGGCCGGCCTGCGTCACCGTCTGCCCCACTGACGCGCTCACGCGGGTAAGTGCGGCTGAACTCCATCGCCAGCAGCAGGAAAAACAACACAGCGTCGCGCAGCGAGGCCGTCTGAATGGGCTGCTTTTGCAGGAGAAACTGAACTATGGATGAAGTCATCACCGTCTGTCCCTATTGCGGCTGTGGCTGCAAAATCGCGCTGCAAACCGAGGCGGGCAAAGTTATCGGTGCCAGAGGCGCAGAGGGCGTCACCAATCAGGGCGAACTCTGCCTGAAAGGCTACTTTGGCTGGGAGTTTCTGAATAACACCCGGCTGCTGACGCCCCGGCTGCAACATCCGGCGATCCGTCGTCAGCGCGGCGGCCCCTTTGAGGCGGTCAGCTGGGAGGAGGCGATCGCGTTTGCCAGCACAAGGTTGCAGGAGATTAAGGCACGTTTCGGCCCCGAGAGCATCATGGTGACCGGTTCGTCACGCGGGCCAGGCAATGAAACCAACTATGTGATGCAGAAGTTTGTTCGTGCCGTACTCGGCAGCAACAACATCGACTGCTGCGCCCGCGTCTGCCACGGCCCGAGCGTCGCCGGACTCCAGGCGACGCTCGGCAATGGCGCGATGAGCAACTCGCTGGAAGATATTGAGAACAGCGACTGTCTGCTTATTTTCGGTTACAACGCCGCCGACTCTCACCCGATTGTGGCGCGGCGGATCGTCCGGGCGAAACAGCGAGGCGCGAAAATCATCGTCTGCGATCCGCGCTATATCGAAAGTGCGCGGCTGGCGGATCTCTGGCTGCCGCTGAAGAATGGCAGCAATATGGCGCTGGTGAATGCGTTCGCCCATGTGCTGATTGCGGACAAGCTCTGCAATCAGAGCTATATGCAGCAGCACGTTGAGGGCGAGGAGGCGTGGCGCGAGGTGGTATCGCGCTACTCGCCGGAGTCGGTCCAGGCGATCACCGGCCTGGAGCCAGCGTTAATCCGTCAGGCGATGCACCTCTATGCCGGGGCGAAAAATGCCACCATCCTGTGGGGAATGGGCGTGACCCAGTGGGGCCAAGGTGTCGATGTGGTCAAGGGATTGTCCAGTCTGGCGCTGGCGACCGGCAACTTCGGGCGGCCTGGTGTGGGCGTGGGGCCGGTCAGGGGGCAGAACAACGTGCAGGGAGCCTGTGATATGGGCGCGCTGCCAAACCTTTTCCCCGGCTATCAGCCGGTCACCGACCCGGCCGCCCGCAAGAAGTTTGCCGCGGCCTGGGGGGTGAAAAGCCTGAGCGATAAAGTGGGTCATGCCATCACTGATGTGCCTCACCTCGCCCTGGAGGGCAAGCTGCACGCCTACTGGATTATGGGGGAAGATCCGCTGCAAACCGAACCCGATCTGGCGCTGATGCGCAAGGCGATGGCGAAGCTGGATCTGGTTATCGTGCAGGATATTTTTATGACCAAAACCGCGGAGATGGCCGATGTGCTGCTGCCTGCGACCAGCTGGGGCGAGCATGAAGGGGTTTACACCAGTGCCGACCGGGGTTTTCAGCGTTTTTACAAGGCGGTGGAGCCGCAGGGAGAGGTGCTGCCCGACTGGGAGATTATCAGCCGCATGGCCAGGGCGATGGGCTACACGATGCAGTACGCCAGCAACGAAGCGATCTGGAATGAGCTGCGTCTGCTCTGTCCGCTCTACAAGGGCGCGACCTGGGAAAAAATGGCGGATTTCGGCTACGTGCAGTGGCCCTGCCCGGACGAGTCGCATCCCGGCACCCCTTATCTCTATGAGGGCAACCGCTTTTCCCGCCCTTCAGGGAAAGGGCTGCTGTTTGCCTGCGACTGGCGACCGCCCGTGGAAACGGTGGATAAAACCTGGCCGCTGGCGCTCTGTACGGTCAGGGAAGTCGGCCATTACAGCTGCCGCTCGATGACCGGTAACTGCCATGCCCTGACGGCGCAGGCGGATGAGCCGGGAAGGGTGCAGATCAATCCCGAGGATGCGCGGCTGGCGGGCATTGTTCAGGATGAGCTGGTGTGGGTCGCTTCACGCCGGGGCAAAGTGATCAGCCGCGCGGAGATCAGCGATCGCATTAATCAGGGAGCGGTCTATATGACCTATCAGTGGTGGATTGGTGCCTGTAACGAGCTGACGATTGACAGCCTCGATCCCGTAGCCAAAACGCCGGAATTAAAATATTGCGCGGTGAGACTGGAGAAAATTGAGGATGCGGCCTGGGCGGAACACTATGTCACGGAGAGCTATCAGCGGATGAAACAGCGGCTGGCTAAGGCGGCGCAACCGCTGAGCTGAGGCGGGTCAGTAAAAACCAGGGTGGAACAGGCCACCCTGTTTTCTGGCCGCGACTCAGGCGTCGGCGTTATTCAGGGCCAGCGAAACCGCCAGCGTCTGCGCCAGACAGAGTGAGGCGACCTGGGAACGGAAGCCATCGACCTGCGCTTCCCGCACCACAAAGCAGACATCGCTGAACGCCGCCAGCGGGCTGACCTGGCTGTCGGTAATGGCGATCTGATGCGCGCCGCGCTTGGCGCCCATCTCCACCACCTCCACCGCTTCCCGCGCGTAGGGCGAGTAGCTGATGGCAATCACCACATCCTTCGGGTTCACCAGGCTCAGCTGCTCGGTGAACATTCCGCCCAAACCATCAATTAAAAAGGCCCGACGCTCCAGGTGACGCAGCGCGTAGACCAGATAGGAGGCGACGCTGAAGGAGCGGCGCAGGCCAATCACATAGATATTTTCCGCTTCATTCAGCAGCTTGACCGCTTTGTTCAGCTGCTCAGGATTGACCTGCATCGCCAGCTGCTGAAGCGCCTGGCTGTTGACCATCGTAAAGACGTTGAGGATCTCTGCCGGACTTTCCGGGGCGCTGGCGCTGTCATCGGTGGAGGTCTGGCGAAACAGCCGGGCGCGTTCGGTGTAGTTAACCGTCTCTTCCATCAGGTGCTGACGAAAAACCTGTTTCATTTCGTTGAAGCCGCTGAAGCCAAAAGCATTGGCGAAGCGGATCAGCGTCGAGGGCGGCACATCGGCCTGCTGGGCAATAGAGGCGACGGTGTCAAAAGCAATACTGTTACTGTTATCAAGGATGTAGCGCGCAACCTGTTTCAGACGCTTGCTCAGCGTTTCGTAGCGGCGACGAATATCGTCCTGCAAAAGAGAGAGTTGGGTAGGATTATTGTTCATTACTTCTGCCCATGTCATAAGAATAATGAGCGCTATAGTACCAGATGGATGGAAAATTTCATTTGTTTGCGTTAAACGCGCGGTTTATTTCATGGCTTTATGAAATGGTTCACAGATTAACCGCCGGGCGGGCTGGCGGCCTTTATCCGGGGCCGCAGGGCGACAAAACCGCGCGCCACAACGGTGCCGCTCCCGGCTTGCGGCCTGATGATAACAAGACGCCACCCGCTGGGGTGGCGTCTGGTCGGGGCCGGTGAGGTATCAGGCGCGTGCTGCGCGCCAGTACTCAATCAGCCGCAGGTAGTTGGCTTTCACCGTCTCAATCAGCGCCTGATCGTCCAGCTCGCCCTGCAACCACTGGCGTGAAGGCTGACCAAAGATAGTACGACCGACCGCAAAACCCTTCACCCACGGCGCTTTAGCCGCGGCGGCGAAGCCCGCTTTCAGCGTCTCTTCCGGTGCATCCAGCCCGAGCAGCAGAATGCCGCGACAGTAAGGGTCCTGCTGCTCGATCAGCGCGCCGATCGCCTGCCACAGCCCGGCGGAGAGCGGCGGCAGTTTCCACCAGTCTGGCTGAATGCCCAGACTGTAAAAATGCGTCAGCATATCAAGGTAATAGCGCTCGTTACGATCCGGGTTGCTGTCAGGCAGGATCACCTCCAGCAGCAGTTCGTGGCCGCTTTTGTTGCAACTATTCCAGACTTCGAGCAGCAGGTCGTCCTGCTCTTTACGCAGTTCAGCGCTGTCGTGAGGATGGTAAAAGACCAGGCATTTCACCACGTGCTCGGCGGGCCAGTCGATCAGCTGTGATCCGATGCTGCCATGCTCCAGACGCAGCGGGCGCGAGCCGGGTTGCTCTATCGGACGGCCAATCCACCACTTCTGGCCGGTAATGGCGTTCAGCGCTTTCTGGCCATAGGTGGTGTCCGCCAGAATGCCGCTGCGCTGTGCCAGTCCGGCCTGTTCAGCCGCCTGCTGCGCCGCCCTCAGCAGCAGCAGCTTTAACGGCGGGATCCGGCTTTCATCCACGCCCGCTTCGCGCGCCATCTCCAGCAGCTGTTTACGATGGTCAAAGGCGAAAACGTTCAGCTCCGGCCATGACTGTTTACGGCTGGTGACGCGGTGCAGATGGTTGAGGCGAGGGTCGAGATCGGGGCGCTGCACCGCTGTTTCACGGCTCAGGAAATCATCCAGTTCCGCTTTGGTCGGCATGGCGGGCGCGCAGCCGTGGCGTGACACCACCAGCGCGCCACAGGCGTTGGCGTAACGGCACGCCTGCTCCCAGCCCTCGTCATTCAGCCAGCCGCGCAGCAGGCCAGACATAAAGGCGTCGCCCGCGCCCAGCACGTTGAGCACATCGACCCGCACGCCGCTGTGCAGCCGCGTCTCCTGCCAGCTATCCGGGATCTCACCTTCAAACACCACGCAACCCAGCGGGCCGCGCTTACAGACCAGCGTCGCCTGGCTCGCCTGCCGCACATTTTTCAGCGCGGTCAGCGTGTCGGTGCTGCCGCCGGCAATATGAAACTCCTCTTCGGTGCCGACGATTAAATCGAAATAGTGCACCACTTCCTGTAACTGCTGCGTCACCCGTGACGATTCAATAAAACGGGTCTCACCGTCGCCCGGCGAGGTCAGCCCCCAGAGCACCGGACGGTAGTCTATATCCAGCGCGGTACGCAGTCCGTGCTGGCGGGCAATATCCAGCGCTTTCAGCACCGCGGCACGGGTCTGAGGATGGGAAAGATGGGTGCCGGTCACCGCTACCGCGCGCGCAGAGCGGATAAACTCTTCATCAATATCCTCCGGCACCAGTCCCATATCTGCGCAGTTGTCGCGGTAGAAGATCAGCGGAAAAGTCTCTTCATCTTTAATACCGAGGATCACCATCCCGGTCAGACGCCGCGCATCGGTGATCAGCGCATCGGTGTTACAGCCGACCCGCTGAAGCTCTTCCCGCAGAAAGCGACCATTGTGCTCATCTCCCACCCGCGCCAGCATCGCCGATTTCAGTCCCTGAATCGCGGTGCCATAGGCGACGTTGCCCGACGATCCGCCGAGATATTTCGCAAAAGAGGTGACATCTTCCAGCCGTGCGCCGATCTGCTGTCCATAAAAATCGACGGCGATGCGCCCGATACAAATCACATCAAGCCGCTTCTGTTGTGTACGCATACCTGTGGTTTCCTTCTGTGATGAGCAAAGACGACGGGCGAGACGCGCTCTGCTACCGGCTCTGTAAGGTCTGACTGGCTATGATCGCAGTATGAGGAATAAAAATTCCATGTTCAATATGAAATGAAACATCCGTCGCGATTTTGTGAACCAGGTAAAACTCCTGATGGCGGTCAGCGTGCGCTGAATCGGTGGTCACAGAGGGCGGCCTGTCAGGGTTGTGAAGATGATCGCAGGAATCAGCACGGCAATCGGGCAGGCTGCCAGGGTGAAATGAAATTTTTCATAACTGACCTCGCGCCGTTAAACGTTCCAGATTTCCCCGCCTGAATGATCCGCCAGAGCCGCAGCGTGGATTAAATTTGATCTCACTCGCAAAATGAAATGTTTCTTCTGTAATCGTATTTTATGAAAAATATATTTGTTTATAATCGCCCCACGTTTCAGTTATTCCGGTCGCCTTTCCGCTTTCAGACCCCGCCTGGCGCGGGGTTGCGGAAGCCGGGGTCCACCAGCAGGTAAAGGATGAGCATAATGGGCACAATCAGACTGACCACGGCACAGGCGCTGGTTAAATTCCTGGATAATCAATATCTCGATGTCGACGGCGTGGAAACAAAGTTCGTCAAAGGCATCTTCGCGATTTTCGGCCACGGCAACGTGCTGGGGCTGGGCCAGGCGCTGGAACAGGAGAGCGGCGATCTGGTGGTCTGGCAGGGGCGTAATGAGCAGGGCATGGCGCATGTGGCGACCGGCTTCGCCAGGCAGTCGCTGCGTCGTCAGATTATCGCCTGTAGCTCATCGGTGGGACCGGGAGCCGCCAACATGATCACCGCCGCCGCCACCGCCACGGCGAACCGCATTCCGCTGCTGCTGCTGCCGGGTGACGTCTTCGCGAGCCGCCAGCCCGATCCGGTGCTGCAACAAATTGAGCAGAGCTACGATCTCAGCATCAGCACCAACGATGCCTTCCGCGCCGTCAGCAAATACTGGGATCGGGTCAGCCGCCCGGAACAGCTGATGTCCGCCTGTATCAACGCCATGCGCGTCCTGACCGATCCGGCAGAAACCGGCGCGGTGACGCTGTCGCTGCCGCAGGATGTGCAGGGCGAAGCCTGGGGCTATCCCGACTACTTCTTCCAGAAGCGGGTGCACCGGCTGGATCGCCGTCTGCCGGTGGCGGCGCAGCTGGCGGACGCCCTGACGCTGATCAACCGCAAACGCAAGCCGTTGATTATCTGCGGCGGCGGGGTGAAATATTCCGAAGCGGGCGAAGCGCTGCGCCAGTTTGCTGAACGCTATCAGATCCCGTTTGCCGAGACCCAGGCGGGCAAAGGCACGCTGATCTCGGACCATCCGCTGAATCTCGGCGGCATAGGCGAAACCGGCTCACTGGCGGCCAACCTGCTGGCGAAAGAGGCTGATTTAGTTATTGGCGTCGGCACCCGCTACACCGATTTCACCACCGCCTCAAAATGGATTTTCCAGCATCCCGACGTCAGCTTTCTGAACATCAACGTCAGCAACTTCGACAGCTACAAGCTGGATGGCATGCAGCTGCTGGCCGATGCGCGCGAAGCGCTCACCTCGCTTACCGCCGCGCTGGCCTCCCAGCACTACAGCAACGACTGGGGCGACCAGATTGCCGGGGCGCGGAGCCAGCTGTTGCAGGAGACGCAGCGCGTTTATCAGGTGGCCTGGCACGACGACGGCTTTGTGCCGGAGATCGCAGACCATCTCGACCGCGACGCGGTGTTTGCTGAGTTTAACCGGCTGACGCAGTCGCTGCTGACGCAGAGCAGCGTGCTCGGCACCTTAAACGCGCAGTTGCCGAAAGACGCAGTGATTGTGGCAGCCGCGGGCAGCCTGCCGGGCGATCTGCAACGGGTCTGGCGCACCAGAGATTATAACGCCTACCACGTTGAGTATGGCTACTCCTGCATGGGCTATGAAGTGAACGCCGCGCTGGGGGCGAAGCTGGCGCAGCCGCAGCGTGAGGTCTATGCGCTGGTCGGCGATGGCTCTTTTATGATGCTGCACTCTGAGCTGGTCACGTCGATTCAGGAAGGGGCGAAAATCAACGTGGTGCTGCTGGATAACATGACCAACGGCTGCATCAATAACCTGCAAATGGAACACGGCATGGACAGCTTCAGCACCGAATTCCGCTTCCGTAATCCTGAAAGCGGCAAACTGGATGGCGGCTTTATCCCGATCGACTTCGCCGCGATCGCCGCCGGTTATGGCTGCAAAACCTATCGGGTCACCACGCTGGAACAGCTCAGCGCGGCGCTGGCAGATGCCCGCACCCAGACCGTTTCCACCCTTATCGACATCAAAGTGCTGCCGAAAACCATGATCCACAAATATTTCAGCTGGTGGCACGTTGGCGTGGCGCAGGCGTCGAAAACCGAGCGGGCCCAGGCGGTGGCGGACAAGCTCAACAGCCATCTGGATCAGGCGCGGAAATATTAATTTTCGGGCCGCGCTGCGGCCTCTTTTCCTCTTCTCCGAACGAACCCTACACAGGTGTAATTATGACTTTGAAACTTGGCGTCATCGGTACAGGTGCAATTGGTCAGGAACATATCCGTCGCTGTAGCCATGTGTTACAGGGCGCGCAGGTGGTGGCGGTCTCTGACATCAACGTTGAAGGGGCGCGAGCGGCGCTGCAACGTCTCAATATTGAGGCCGAGGTGTTTGAGAATGGCCATGATGTGATTCAGTCACCCCATGTGGATGCCGTACTGGTCACCTCATGGGACCCGACGCATGAAGAGTTCACCCTGGCGGCGATCGCCGCCGGTAAACCGGTGTTCTGTGAGAAGCCGCTGGCGATGAGCGCCGAGGGATGCCGCCGGGTGGTGGACGCGGAGATCCAGGCGGGTAAACGTCTGGTGCAGGTCGGCTTTATGCGGCCTTATGACGCGGGCTATCGCGCGCTGAAAAAAGTGATCACCGACGGTGACATCGGCGAGCCGCTGATGCTGCACTGTGCGCACCGCAACCCGACCGTGCCGGAGAACTACACCACGCCAATGGCGATCACCAACACCCTGATCCATGAGCTGGATGTGCTGCGCTGGCTGACCAGCGATGACTATAAGAGCGTGCAGGTGATCTTCCCGCGCGTCACCTCGAAGTCACACGCTCAGCTGAAAGATCCGCAGATCGTGCTGTTCGAAACCGAGAAAGGGGTGCGCATCGACGTTGAGATCTTCGTTAACTGCGCCTACGGCTACGACATTCAGTGTGAAGTGGTAGGTGAAGAGGGGATTGCCCGCCTGCCAGAGCCTTCCTCGGTGCAGTTGCGCAAAGAGGCCCGGCTGTCGAACACCATCCTGGTGGACTGGAAAGATCGCTTTATCGAGGCGTATGACGTGGAGTTGCAGGCGTTTATCAACGACATCAAGGTGGGTGAGCTGACCGGACCTTCCGCCTGGGATGGCTTCGCCGCCTCGGTCGCCGCCGATGCCTGTATCAAAGCGCAAAACAGCGGGGCGATTGAGCCGATCACCATGCCGCCACGTCCCGCGTTCTATCGCTGAGTCCGCCTCTCCACGCGGCCGCGCCGCGCTCTGCCTGGGAAGAAGATAATGAACAAAGAGAAAGTAAAACTGGCGATTGCCCCCATCGGCTGGACCAACGACGACATGCCGGATCTCGGCAGTGAAAACACCTTTCAGCAGACCGTCAGTGAGATGGCGCTGGCGGGCTTTACCGGCAGCGAAGTGGGCAGTAAATACCCGCGCGATCCGGCGATTCTGAAACCGATGCTCGAGATTCGCGGCATTGAGATCTGTAACGCCTGGTTCAGCACCTTTTTTGCCAACGGCGACCGGGAGCAGACTCTCCGCCAGTTCACCGAACATATGAACTTCCTGCACGCGATGGGCGCGCGGGTGATTGGCTGTTCAGAACAGAGCAAAAGTATTCAGGGCACCACGCTGGCGGTGTTTGAGCAGAAGCCGATCTTCAGCGATGAAGAGTGGCGCTTAACGGCAGAGGGCTATAACGAGCTGGCGCGTATCGCGGCGGAGAAGGGGATGCGCGTAACGCTGCATCACCATATGGGCACCGGCATTCAGACCACGGAAGAGATTGACCGGTTTATGGCGCTGACCGACCCGCAGGTTGGGTTGCTCTATGATACCGGCCACGTCTACTACTCTGAAGGCTCCCAGCAGAAGATGCTGGCGGTGCTGGAGAAGTATCTGCCGCGTATCTTCCATGTGCATCTCAAGGATGTGCGGGATGAGGTGGTGGCCGAAGTGCGTGAGAATCACCTCTCGTTCCTGGAAGGGGTGAAAAAGGGCACCTTCACCGTGCCAGGCGATGGCGTCATCGATTTCAATCCGGTGTTTAAACTGCTCGACGAGTATGGCTATCAGGGCTGGATGGTGGTGGAAGCGGAGCAGGACCCGGCGCTGGCCAATCCGTTCGAATATGCGGTGAAAGCGCGGAAATATATTCGCGAGACGGCCGGTTTATAACGCAGGCTTGTCACAGAGAGTACGCTGGCTTCACCGCCGAGTGGGGGAAGCCAGCATGAAGGCTTATTTCAGGGTGATGCTTTTCACAATGCTATCCGCATCGCTTTGCGCCTGCTGCTGATTATCGCCGGGCAGCGTAATCTGCAATGTCACCAGTTTGCCGTCCACCTTCGCCAGAATCACTGACGACCATGAGGTCTGGTTGTTGGCGGAAATCACCGTGTCCAGCTGCTGTGCCGGCTGATCTTTCAGCGTCACCGATTTGTTAGAAACCACCTGCAACTGCGGATCGCGGTTGCGCTGCTGCTGCTCCATACGCTGCGACAGCACATCCAGCCCTTCATTGGTCGGCTCACCGGCAATCACAATAATCGCGCGTGCGCCGGTTTCATCGGCGTAAACGTGCATATTGGTGCTCTGCGAACCCAGTTTACCGCTCTTGTCTGACATGCCCGCGGGCAGTGAGAAGCTCAGTTTGCCATCCATCAGGGTGACGGTCTGCGCCGACTGACTGGCGCTGACGCCGTTGTCATTTGCAGCTTCATCTTTCTTCTGGTCACAGGCGGCTAAGCCCAGCACCAGAATCCCCATACCTACATATTTCACCAGGTTGCGCATCAGAATCCCTTTTAAGTTTCCAGTCAGCCAGTAATAGAACAGGAATCAGGTTGCAAACGCAACCTGATGATTGTCAGCAGATCTTAGCGGGTAATGGCGAAAAACTGTATGTCCGGTTAGCCGAAATTTGCCACGCTGGCGCGCTGGCGCTCCGCCAGACGCTTCAGCGCGGCGTTGAGCAGCACGCCATAGGCTGGCAGGAAGAAGATCATGCAGATCAGCACCTTGAAGCTGTAATCCACCAGGGCGATCTCCACCCAGTGCTGGGCCATAAACGGATCGGGACTTTTGTAGAAGGCGATAAAGAAAAAGGCCAGCGTATCGCTGATATTGCCGAGGAACATGGCGCAGCCGGGTGCCACCCACCACTGCGGCAGACGACGCAGACGGTTAAACACATGCACGTCGAGGATCTGGCCCAGCGCGTAAGCCATAAAACTGGCGCAGGCGATACGGGCGACAAACAGGTTCATCACTTGCAGCGCCTGCCAGCCCTGCCACTCGCCCTGATAAAACAGCGCGGACACCCCGTAGGAGATAAACAGCGCCGGGATCATCACCGCCAGAATAATGCGGCGGGCCAGCGGTGCGCCAAAAATACGCACGGTCAGATCGGTGGCGAGGAAGATAAACGGGAAGCTGAACGCACCCCAGGTGGTCTGGAAGCCAAAGACCGAAATCGGCAGCTGAACCAGATAGTTACTGGAGGTGATCACCAGCAGGTGAAACAGCGATAACCAGAAGAGCGCATGCATGCGCTGACGCGAAGAGAATGCGAGCATAATCAACCTTTTTAATGTTGGGGTGAGGGAACCCATTGCGGGACGCCGTTCGGGCGGCGCCTGGCAGTTTCATGAGCAAAAAGCGGCGGCATCTTACCGCGTTGTGCTTTTTATGCAATGGTTAATTTTAGCGCAATCGTTATCGCCTTGCGTCACCGCCAGCACGCGCTAGAATGAGCGCCCCTGACCTGAAGCGAGTCCATTATGAGCGATCTTTTTTCCTCTGCCGACCATCAGCTGGATGCCTGTGGCCTGCGCTGCCCGGAGCCGGTAATGATGGTGCGCAAAACCGTCCGCAGCCTGCAAGAGGGTGAGACATTGCTGATCATCGCCGATGATCCCGCCACAACCCGCGATATTCCCGGCTTTTGTCGCTTTATGGAGCACCAGCTGCTGGCGCAGCAGACTGACCATCTGCCCTACCAGTTTCTGATCCGCAAAGGCATCGCCGGTTAACGACGACCGCGCAGGTCGCCGTTAACGCCCGGCCAGGCGGGTCAGTGGCCGCGGCGACGCAGTAAGCGCAGGGCGTTGGCTGTCACCAGCGCGGTCGCCCCGGAATCCGCCAGCACCGCCAGCCAGAGTCCGGTCAGCCCCAGCAGGGTTGTGACAAGGAAGATCGCCTTCAGCCCCAGCGCAATGGTGATGTTCTGGCGGATAATGCGGCGGGTACGGCGTGCCAGCGCAATCATCGGGGCCAGATTGCTGAGCTGGTTGCGCGTCAGAGCGGCATCGGCCGCCTCCAGCGCCACATCGGTGCCGCTGCCCATCGCAATGCCCAGCGTCGCGGCTTTCATCGCCGGCGCATCGTTAATGCCATCACCGACCATCGCCAGCGGCTGCTGCTGACTCAGCTCGCGGATCGCCGCGACTTTGTCGGCGGGCAGCAGGCTGGCGCGATAATCTATGTCGAGCTGACCGGCAATCGCCGCCGCCGCGCGCGGGTTATCGCCGGTCAGCATCAGACTCTCAATGCCCAGCTTTTTCAGCGCCTGCAACGCAGCCACCGCATCGTCACGCAGCTGGTCGCGCAGCGCCAGCGCACCCAGCGCTTCGCCATCGCGCAGCAGCACCACCAGGGTTTCCCCTTCCGCTTCCCGCTGCGCAATCTGCGCGCTTTGCTGCGGCGTCAGGCCGGGGGTGTGGCCGGGCGTCAGCAGCTGGATCTGTTGACCAGCTACCTCGGCGCGGATACCGCGTCCCGCCTGCACCTGCTGATCCTGGGCGATGGGAAGAGTGAGATTGCGCGCCTGCGCAGCCGCCACGATGGCGCTGGCCAGCGGGTGGGTGGCCCCCTGTTCTACTGCGGCGCTCAGCGCCAGCATCTCTGACTCGCTGGCGCTGCCAAAAGCGAGGATCTGCGTCAGCTGCGGCTTGCCAATGGTCAGGGTGCCGGTTTTATCAAACGCCATTCTGCGCAGCGAACTGAGCCGCTCCAGCGCCGCGCCGCCTTTGATCAGCGCGCCCTGGCGTGCCGCCGCCGCCAGCCCGGAGGTGATCGCCGCTGGCGTCGAGATCACCAGAGCGCAGGGACAGCCAATCAGCAGCAGGGTCAGCCCTTTGTAGATCCAGGGCTGCCACTCACCCATGCCGAGCAGCGGCGGAACCACCATCACCAGCAGGGCCAGCAGCATCACCAGCGGCGTATAGATGCGGCTGAAGTGGTCGATAAAACGCTCCACCGGGGCGCGATGGGTTTCCGCCTCCTCAATCAGTTGCAGGATGCGGTCGATGGCGCTTTCGCCCGGCTTCGACACCACTTCCAGCATCACCAGCCGGTCCACGCTGGTGGCACCGGCGAGGAGGGTTTCGCCGCTGGCGCGCGTCACCGGCAGCGATTCACCGGTCAGCGCGCTCTCATCAAAACTGGCGAGCGGACTGATTAAGCGGCCATCCACCGGCAGACGGCTGCCCGCCGCCACTTCAATCACGTCGCCCGGTTGCAGCGCCGCCAGCGGCACCTCGCTGCGCTGGCCCTGTTGCAGGCGCGTCGCCGATTCGGGCCGTAACGCCATCAGGCGGGTGACGCCGCTGCGTGCTCTGGCAGCGGCGTAGCCCTCCAGCTGTTCACCCAGCTGAAACAGCACCAGCACCATCGCCGCCTCGGCGTGCGCGCCAATAATCAGCGCGCCCGCCGCCGCCAGCGTCATCAGAGTTTCAATGGTAAACGGCGATCCGCTGCGCAGACGCTGCCAGGCGCTGCGCGCTATCGGTGCCAGGCCAAACAGCGTGGTCAGAATAAACAGCCGGTCGCCCCATGCTGGCGCGAAGTGGCTGAGAAGGCTGCTGGCCAGTACCAGCAGCGCCAGTGTGATCAGCATGCGGTTTTGCTGCCAGCGTGAGGGCTGGCTGTCGCTGTCGGCCGCACTCTTCTGCGGCGCGGCGAGCTGGAAGCCCGCTTTTTTCACCGCCTGTTCCACCGCGCTCTGCACGTCGCTGTCGGCGTTGACCACCAGTTTTTCACTGCTGAACAGCACGCGGGCGTCGGTCACGCCGCTAATCTGCCGCACGGCGGTTTCAATGGTGCGGGCGCAGCTGGGGCAATCCATACCGCTGACCTGCCAGCTAAAGGGATAGCTGCCGCCGGGTCGCCGCTCGCCTTCCTCATCCGGGTCGCTGCCGGGACTGCTGTTATTGTCACAGCAGCAGCCGGCGCTCTCCGGGGTCACGGGTGTCGCGGCGTGGATCGAGAGCGTATGGGGACGAGGCTGGGAGAGCTGACACTGCGGTTTAACCGGGGTGTGGCGGGCCTGGGATTTACCACAGCCACAGGCGTGAGGGTGATGCATATGACCTCCGAAAAAAAGGGATGAGCAACGCTGCCCATCCCCCTATCCTACACTCTGGAGTGAACTCCAGAGTCAAGGCTATTTTTTCAGACTACCCACAGCGAACGGACAATCATAAAGTGACCGGCAAAGTAACAGGCGGCGACCAGTGCGCTATCCGCGGTAAAGCGGCGGCGATAATGGGTCACAAACCAGATGATATTCGCCAGCAGCAGCAGACCGGCACCCACCATGATAGAGAAGCTGTAATCGGTTGGACGGAAGAAATATTGCTCGGTGGCGATCCAGGTCATCACCAGCGTCATGCCGATAAAGGTGCAGATTGGCCAGCGCAGATCTTCCAGTCGGTTCCAGATTACGCCAATCAGCACCGCGCCGATGATTAACAGCGTCAGCGGAATCGGCCAGAAAAAGGTCATGGTCATGCTGGCGGCAAAACAGAGGGTGTAGAGCAGGTGCGACAGGAAAAAGGCTCCGATGGCGTAGAGCATCTGCTGACGCGGCAGCAGCGTTAACGCATCCCCCGTCAGCGTGGCGAGCAGTCCGGCCAGAATCAGGTAGTCCGTGGTATGCAGCACCGGCGCCTGCCAGGCCAGCCCAACCAGCAGCAGCAGCGTGACCGGCTTAAACAGCCAGCGTTGCCATTGCGGACCACGGTAGGTGGCGTCGACATAGAGCCAGCCGGAGAAAAGTACAGCGAGGAAAGACCAGAGCATTGTTTCTCCCTTTTTGAGCCAAAACGGTGAAAGATCCCAAAGTATCCCCTCCAGTTTAGGTTACGTCCCGACGATGTGACAATCAGGCAACTCTGGTTGTATGCTTTGCCGCCTGATGAATAACCTCCCCGCTGCCCGGAGATGAGAGAGCCATGAGTAAACCGCCACTCTTCTTTTGTATTGTGATTGCCATTATTGCCGTGCTGGCGACCCGTCAGTTTATTAAGCAACGGCGTGAAGGGGCGGTGAATGACGCCTCGCCACCGCGCGTGCTGCTGGCCGAGGTGAAAACCAAACGTGAGTTTCCGTCACCCAATCGCCGCTCACGGCAGCGCGAGGTGATCGCCGGGGAAGAGATGCGTTATGAGGCGCTGTTTCAGCCGCTCAATGGCGCAGGCGATATTAAAGTGCAGCTTAAACAGCAGCAGTATGACGGGCTGGATAAAGGGGCGACCGGGGAGCTGAAGATGCAGGGCACGCGCTTTATCAGCTTCACGCCCCGATCTTAAGCGGCGGGCAGGACGCCCGCTCAGCGCTATTTTTTGCGAGGGAAGTGCTTTTTCTGCCAGGCGACCAGTTCAAACACCCCGAACAGGAACACTTTGGCCTGGGTAAGGCGATCAATCGGCGGCGCATCTTTGGTCTGCGTCGCGCGCAGTAACACCAGTTGCAGCCCATGCATCATGATCATGAAAAACAGCGCGACGTTGATAAAGTAGGTCAGCGGTTTCGGATAGGGATGCACCACGTTGACCAGCAGAAATCCCCACACGCATAGCATCAACAGACGCCCCAAATTAAGTAACATCCTGCGTCTCCTGTTGACGTTGATACAAACGATAAGCCACTTGTCCGGCAATTTTCTCGCGATAAAGATCCCAGTTTGGCGGCACCGGCGGCGCGCCATTCTCCACTTCGCTTTCGACGTAGATCAGCGCGTCGTCAGCCAGCCACTGATTCTGCTCCAGCAGCTGTAATGTCTGTTGCAGCAGCCCCTGACGAAACGGCGGGTCGATAAACACCACGTTGAACGGTTCACCCGGCTGGGCCAGCCAGGTCAGGGCATTGGTCTGAACCACGCTGCCGTTGCTGGCGTGCAGCGTCTGAAGATTCTTTGTCAGCTGCTGCGCCACCGGACGCTCCAGCTCCAGCAGCGTCGCCGAGGCGGCATAACGCGACAGCGCTTCCAGTCCCAGCGCGCCGCTGCCAGCAAAGCAGTCGAGGCAGCGGGCGTCCGTCAGTACCGGGGCCAGCCAGTTAAACAGCGTCTCACGCACCCGGTCGGTGGTGGGGCGCAGTCCGGCGCTCTCTGGCACCGGCAATTTACGACCGCGCCACTGTCCGCCAATGATGCGGATCTGCCCGGCACCGCCTCTGCTGCGGGGGTTTTTATTCATTTTGCTCACAACTCGTCATAATTTGTTGCGTAGTTTAACGGGCGAATCGGTGAGAAGAAACGTTAAAAAAGGGTGCTGTGGTGAGCTGGCTGGAAAGTGTTAGACTACTGAGTTGCTGAAGTCATGCATTATTCTGCGGTTTTACGCCGATCTGGCGTGGAACCAACTTTCATTGATTTACCCCTGGAAACGACGCGCGACCGGGACAAAGCCATCGAGGAGTGTAGTCACACAATGGCAAAAGAGAAAAAACGTGGCTTTTTTTCCTGGCTGGGATTTGGCAAAGAGGAAGAGAAACAACCTTCAGCGGAGGAGCAGGCGCAACAGGCCGCTGAACCCGCGCAGGCGCAGTCTGAGCCGGCATTAAGCCAGGCTGAAGCGCAGGCGGAAGAGCATGTCGCCATCACTGAAACGGTGGCCAGAGAGCAGCGCGAGGCGGAAGTCAGCGCCGCGGCACCGCATGAAGCGGCACCTGAGGCGCTGGATCAAGCTGCGCCGATTGACGCCGATCCTGAAGCCCTGCTGGAAGCCACCGCACCTGAACATGACGCCTCACCGGTTATCGACGCCGACGCGGTGATCAATCCGGTCAGCGACGCGCCACAGGATGACGCGCCATTAAGCGACGACGAGCTGGCCGCGCTGGCGCTGGGCGACGCTGAAATCGTTGAGGCGCCGCACGCTGAGGCGGAAGCGCCCTTAAGCGACGACGAGCTGGCCGCACTGGCGCTGGGCGACGCTGAAATCGCTGAGGCGCCGCATGCTGACGCGGAAGCGCCCTTAAGCGACGACGAGCTGACCGCGCTGGCGCTGGATGAGGCGGAGGTTGAGCCTGCCGAGGCTGACGCTCCCGCTTTAGCCGATACCGTCAGCGATTTACCGCTGGCCGCCGCGCCGCTGATCGCCCAGGAGCAGGAGCGCCCGAGCAAAGAGGGCTTCTTTGCCCGCCTGAAGCGCAGCCTGGTGAAAACCCGTCAGAACCTGGGTTCCGGTTTTATCAGCCTGTTCCGCGGCAAAAAGATTGATGATGACCTGTTCGACGAACTTGAAGAGCAGCTGCTGATTGCCGATGTCGGGGTGGATACCACGCGCCGCATCATCACCCATCTGACCCAGCAGGCCAACCGCAAACAGCTGCGTGACGCCGAGGCGCTCTATGGTCTGCTGAAAGCGGAGATGGCTTCGATTCTGGCCAGGGTGGATTCACCACTGGATGTTTCAGGCAAAACGCCGTTTGTCATCCTGATGGTGGGCGTTAACGGCGTGGGTAAAACCACCACCATCGGTAAGCTGGCGCGCCAGTATCAGGCGGAAGGCAAATCGGTGATGTTAGCGGCGGGCGATACTTTCCGCGCCGCGGCCGTTGAGCAGTTGCAGGTCTGGGGCCAGCGCAACAACATCCCGGTGATCGCCCAGCATACCGGGGCGGATTCCGCGTCGGTGATCTTTGATGCGATTCAGGCCGCTAAATCGCGCGGCGTTGACGTGCTGATCGCCGATACCGCGGGTCGTCTGCAAAATAAATCGCACCTGATGGAAGAGCTGAAAAAGATCACCCGTGTGATGAAAAAACTGGATGATTCAGCGCCACATGAAGTGATGCTGACGCTGGATGCCAGCACCGGGCAGAATGCGGTCAGCCAGGCCAGACTGTTTAATGAAGCCGTGGGGCTGACCGGTATCGCGCTCACCAAACTGGATGGCACCGCCAAAGGCGGGGTGATCTTCTCGGTGGCCGATCAGTTCGGTATCCCGATTCGCTATATCGGCGTCGGTGAGGGCATTGAAGATTTACGGCCGTTTAAGGCGGAAGATTTTATTGAGGCACTGTTTGCCCGAGAGGACTAATTAGGATGATTCGCTTTGAAGAGGTCAGTAAGGCATATCTCGGCGGACGTCAGGCGCTACAGGGAGTAGATTTCCGTCTGCGGCCCGGCGAAATGGCGTTCCTGACCGGCCACTCCGGTGCCGGTAAAAGTACCCTGCTGAAGCTGATTTGTGGCATTGAGCGCCCGAGCGCCGGAAAAATCTGGTTCAGCGGCCATGACATTTCTCGTCTGCGTAACAGCGAGGTGCCGTTTCTGCGTCGTCAGATCGGCATGATCTTCCAGGATCACCACCTGCTGATGGATCGTTCGGTCTACGACAACGTGGCGATCCCGCTGATTATCTCCGGTGCCAGCGGCGAAGATATTCGTCGCCGCGTCTCGGCGGCGCTGGATAAAGTGGGCCTGCTCGACAAAGCGAAAAGTTATCCGATTCAGCTCTCTGGCGGTGAACAGCAGCGCGTCGGTATCGCCCGCGCCGTGGTCAACAAACCGGCGGTGCTGCTGGCGGATGAACCGACCGGTAACCTGGACGAAGCGCTGTCGGAAGACATTCTGCGCCTGTTCGAAGAGTTTAACCGCGTTGGCGTGACGGTACTGATGGCAACACATGATAACGGCCTGATCGCCCGGCGTAACTATCGGGTGATGACGCTGAATCAGGGTCGCCTGCACGGAGGCCACGATGGTCAATAAACGCATTAAACGCCCGGCTGCGCCGAAAGCGAAGCAGCCGTCGAAGAGTAAAGCGCTGAAGGGCGGCTGGCAGGAGCAGTGGCGCTATGCGCTGCGCGGCACGCTCTCCGATATGTGGCGTCAGCCGCTGGCGACGCTGCTGACGGTGATGGTGATCGCCATCTCCCTGACGCTGCCGAGCGTCTGCTACATGGTGTGGAAAAACGTCAGCCAGGCGGCGACCCAGTGGTATCCGGCGCCGCAGCTCACTGTCTACCTCTCCAAAACGCTGGATGACACGGCGGCGGAAAACGTGGTGGCGCAGCTCAAGCAGGTGGAGGGCGTGGATAACGTCAACTATCTGACGCGGGAAGAGGCGCTGAACGAGTTCCGCAACTGGTCGGGCTTTGGCGGCGCGATGGATATGCTGGAGCAGAACCCGCTGCCGGCGGTGGCGATCATTACTCCGAAGCTCAACTTCCAGAACTCGGACACCATGCAGAGCCTGCGCGACCGGGTGACCAAGGTGCAGGGCGTTGATGAAGTCCGCATGGATGACAGCTGGTTTGCCCGGCTGGCGGCGCTCACCGGGCTGGTGGGGCAGATCGCGTCGATGATTGGCGTGCTGATGATTGTGGCGGTGTTCCTGGTGATCGGTAACAGCGTGCGGCTCAGCATCTTTGCCCGACGCGACACCATCAACGTGCAGAAACTGATTGGTGCGACCGACGGCTTTATCCTGCGTCCTTTCCTCTATGGCGGGGCGCTGCTCGGCTTCAGCGGCGCGGTGCTGTCACTTATTCTCTCTGAAGTACTGGTGCTGCGGCTGCAATCGGTGGTGGCGAGTGTCGCGACCGTGTTTGGCACCACCTTCTCGCTGGAAGGCTTTTCGTGGGATGAAGCGCTGCTGCTGCTGCTGATCGCGGCGATTATCGGCTGGGTCGCGGCCTGGCTGGCAACGGTGCAACATTTACGTCGATTTACGCCTCAGTAACCGCCTGCAACGTTTTTTTGGTATAATGTTCCTCTGCTGCCGACGATGCGCGCAGAGGAACCGCCTCTCTTCCCGTGTCGTCATCTGTGTGTAAAATATTCACTGCTACAATTGAACTTGTGGATAACTTTGCTAATCTAAGTAGCACAGATTGCTTTCGGATTTTCCCGGACGTTGACTTAAGGTAACGTCTGCTCAAAGGGAAGACGCAGCAACTTAATAACCATTGTGAGGGTTTGAATGACCAAAGAAATGCAAACTTTAGCTATTGCTCCTCTGGGTAACCTGGAATCCTATGTTCGGGCTGCCAATACCTGGCCGATGCTGTCGGCAGAAGAGGAAAAAGCGTTGGCTGAACGGCTGCATTACCAGGGCGATCTGGATGCGGCAAAGACGCTGATCCTGTCTCACCTACGCTTTGTAGTTCATATCGCTCGTAATTACTCCGGCTACGGCTTGCCACAGGCTGACCTGGTTCAGGAAGGCAATATCGGCCTGATGAAAGCGGTGCGTCGCTTCAATCCTGAAGTGGGCGTGCGTCTGGTTTCCTTCGCCGTGCACTGGATTAAAGCCGAGATCCACGAATACGTGCTGCGTAACTGGCGTATCGTGAAAGTCGCGACCACCAAAGCACAGCGTAAGCTGTTCTTTAACCTGCGTAAAACCAAGCAGCGTCTGGGCTGGTTCAATCAGGATGAAGTCGAGATGGTTGCGCGTGAACTGGGCGTAAGCAGCAAAGACGTGCGTGAAATGGAATCACGTATGGCGGCGCAGGATATGACCTTCGATATGTCAGCCGACGACGAAAGCGGTGAAGGCCGTTCGATGGCACCGGTGCTCTATCTCCAGGATAAAACCTCAGACTTTGCTGACGGCATTGAAGAGGATAACTGGGATGCGCACGCGGCGGATAAGCTGAGCTATGCGATGGAAGGTCTGGATGAGCGTAGTCAGCACATCATTCGCGCCCGCTGGCTGGACGAAGATAACAAAATCACGCTTCAGGAGCTGGCTGACCAGTACGGCGTGTCAGCCGAACGTGTGCGACAGCTGGAAAAGAACGCCATGAAAAAGCTGCGAATGGCGATAGAAGCATAAAGAGAAGGGGCGACGCGAAGTCGCCCTTTTTTTGCCCGCTATTTAACCCAGCCATCCGCCTGCGCCCGAAAACCGCAGGCCTGCATAAACGCGGCGCGCTCGCCCTGATCCGCGCTGCCATCATCCGCCACCCACCAGTCTGAGACCGAGCCGTTCTGCGCTATCGTCTCTTCCACCAGATAGTGACCGACACCGCGCCGTCGCGTGACCTCGCGCACCTCCAGCCGGGAAATCTTTCCCTGCGTCCCGACGATCTCTAACTTCAGCGCGCCCAGCAGCCGCGCGTTGAAGCGTGCGGCGTAAAGACGGTGGTTTTCACCCAGGTGGCTTTCCAGCGTGGTGACATCTTCATCGGGCCAGATTTTCCCAAGGTCGATGCGGTCCTGCGCGCTCAGCGTGGTCAGGCGCAGAATAGTGAGTTTCATAACAAACACCTGTACTAGTCGAAAGGGCATAGTGTAGCGAATTTATACAGTCAGAGCGCCGTCACTTTTTTAAGTTAAAAACAGGTCAAAAGATGGCCTGGATGCCAGGATAGAGGAGATAAAGAACAATAAGCGGTGCAGAAGCCAGCATAACGCGCTGGAGAACGGGCAGAATGGCCTGCATAACAACCAGATGATTATGCTGTTTCAGCGGGCTATTTCCCAATGTGTCAGTTGATTTACAGAAGAAACTTCCTGTTTAATAACCTGAAAAATAAAGCCTTATTACGAAAAAATACCGGAAAAGTGCGCTAAATCATTCATAAACATCATTTTTCGGCTTTATCCGGTAGCCATTGCAAACCACAACTCACAGACACAACAAGATGGGGAAGTCCGCATGAAAATGAGTAAAGGCCGCGCATTACTGGCGGGTTGCGTTGCGCTGGCAATGAGCCACGCCGCCCTGGCTGCTGACATCAAAATCGCTATCGTCGGTGCCGTAACCGGCCCGGTCGCGCAGTATGGCGATATGCAGTTTACCGGTGCCGCACAGGCCATCAAAGACATCAACGCCAAAGGCGGGGTTAACGGCAACAAGCTGGTGGGCGTGGAATATGATGACGCCTGCGACCCGAAACAGGCGGTGGCGGTGGCGAACAAGGTGGTCAACGACGGCATTAAATATGTTATCGGCCATCTCTGCTCCTCTTCGACCCAGCCCGCCTCCGACATCTATAACGATGAAGGCGTGCTGATGATTACCCCGGCGGCCACCGCACCGGAGCTGACCGCGCGCGGTTACGAAACCATTATGCGTACTACCGGTCTGGACTCCGATCAGGGCCCGACCGCCGCCAACTACATCCTCACTGAGATCAAGCCGAAACGTATCGCCGTGGTGCATGACAAGCAGCAGTATGGCCAGGGTCTGGCGGAGTCCGTGCAGAAAACCCTGAAAGCCAAAGGCGGCAACGTGGTGCTGTTTGAAGGGATCACCGCCGGTGATAAAGACTTCTCCACCCTGATCGCGCGTCTGAAGAAAGAGAACGTCGATTTCGTTTACTACGGCGGCTACTACCCGGAAATGGGCCAGATCCTGCGCCAGGCGAAAGCGGCTGGTCTGAAAGCGGGCTTTATGGGACCGGAAGGCGTGGGTAACGCTTCGCTCTCTAACATCGCGGGTGACGCCTCAGAAGGCATCTACGTGACGCTGCCGAAGCGCTACGACCAGCTGCCAGAGAACAAGGCGATTGTCGAAGCGATCAAAACCAACAGCGCGCAGAACCGCAAAGATCCAACCGGTCCGTTCGTCTGGACCACCTATGCGGCAATCCAGTCGCTGGTAGCGGGCATCGAACGCAGCAAGAGCGACGAGCCGGAAGCGATCGCGAAAAACCTGAAGGGCGGCGAGCCGGTACCGACCGTGATGGGCAACCTGAGCTGGGACCAGAAGGGCGATCTGAAAGGCTTCGAGTTTGGCGTATTCAAATGGCACAAAGACGGTTCATCTACCGCAGTTAAGTAATCGTTCCATCGACAGACCAATCCCCTGCCGCGTCGGCAGGGGATTTTCCCGTTCTCATGCAGGTCTTCACTATGTCCGAGCAGTTTCTTTATTTCATTCAGCAGATGCTTAACGGGGTCACTCTCGGCAGCACCTACGCGCTGATCGCCATTGGTTACACCATGGTTTACGGCATTATTGGCATGATCAACTTCGCCCACGGCGAAGTCTATATGATCGGCAGCTATGTCTCCTTTATCGTGATTGCCGCCCTGATGATGATGGGCATCGACACCGGCTGGCTGATGATCGCCGCTGGCTTCGTGATGGCGATCCTGATCTCCAGCGCCTACGGCTGGAGCATTGAGCGCGTCGCCTACAAGCCGGTGCGATCGTCGAAGCGGCTGATCGCGCTGATCTCCGCCATCGGCATGTCGATCTTCCTGCAAAACTACGTCAGCCTGACGCAGGGCTCACGCGACCTGGCGCTGCCCAGCCTGATCACCGGACAGTGGACGCTGGGCGAGAGCAACGGCTTCGCCGCCACGGTGTCGACCATGCAGATTGTGATCTGGCTGGTGACCTTCCTGGCGATGCTGGCGCTGACGCTGTTTATCCGTTATTCGCGCATGGGCCGCGCCTGCCGCGCCTGCGCCGAAGATCTGAAAATGGCGAGTCTGCTCGGCATTAACACCGACCGCGTGATTTCGCTGACCTTTGTGATCGGCGCGGCGATGGCGGCGGTGGCGGGCGTGCTGCTCGGCCAGTTCTACGGTTCGATCAACCCTTTCATCGGCTTTATGGCGGGCATGAAAGCCTTTACCGCCGCGGTACTGGGCGGCATCGGCAGCATTCCGGGCGCGATGATCGGCGGCCTGGTGCTCGGCATCGCTGAAGCGCTGACCTCGGCCTATCTCAGCACTGAATATAAAGATGTGGTCTCTTTTGCTCTGCTGATTGTGGTGCTGCTGGTGATGCCGACCGGAATTCTGGGTCGCCCGGAGGTGGAGAAAGTATGAAATCTTCCTTTATCAACGCGCTGCTCTCTTCCGTGATGCTGCTGGTGCTGGCCAGCTTCTTTATGGGTATGCGCCTCGGTCTCGACGGCACCCGACTGGTGGTGCAGAGCGCCGGTGAAGTGCGCTGGAACTGGATTTTCGTCGGCTGCGCCGTGGTCTTTCTGTTCCAGCTGCTGCGTCCGGTCTGGCAGCGCGGGCTGAAAAAGATCTCCGGTCCGGCGCTGGTGCTGCCCGGTATCGACGGCTCAACGCCGAAGCAGAAGCTGTTTATGCTGGCGCTGATTATCGTGGCGGTCGCCTGGCCCTTTTTCGTGTCGCGCGGCGCGGTCGATATTGCCACGCTGACGCTGATCTACGTAATGCTCGGTCTGGGCCTGAACGTGGTGGTCGGGCTGTCGGGTCTGCTGGTGCTGGGCTACGGCGGCTTCTACGCCATTGGCGCTTACACCTTCGCGCTGCTCAACCACTACTTTGGCCTCGGCTTCTGGGAGTGTCTGCCGCTGGCGGGCATCGTTTCGGCGCTGTTCGGGCTGCTGCTCGGCTTTCCGGTACTGCGGCTGCGCGGTGACTATCTGGCGATCGTCACCCTCGGCTTCGGTGAGATTGTGCGTATTCTGCTGCTGAATAACACGGCGATCACCGGCGGCCCTAACGGCATTGCCCAGATCCCCAAGCCGTCGCTGTTTGGCCTGGAGTTTGGCCGCAAAGTTTCCGAGGGCGGCTGGAGCACTTTCCATGAGTTCTTCGGCCTGAAATATGACCCCAGCGACCGGGTGATTTTCCTCTATCTGGTGGCGCTGCTGCTGGTGGCGCTGACGCTGTTTGTCATCAACCGCCTGCTGCGTATGCCGCTGGGCCGCGCCTGGGAAGCGCTGCGTGAGGATGAGATTGCCTGTCGCTCGCTCGGACTGAGTCCGACCCGCATCAAGCTGACCGCCTTTACCATCAGCGCTGCGTTCGCCGGTTTCGCTGGCACGCTGTTCGCCGCGCGTCAGGGCTTTGTCAGCCCCGAATCCTTTACCTTCGTCGAGTCAGCTTTTGTGCTGGCGATTGTGGTACTGGGCGGCATGGGTTCGCAGTTTGCGGTGATTCTGGCGGCTATCCTGCTGGTGGTGTCACGCGAGCTGATGCGCGATCTCAACGAGTACAGCATGCTGGTGCTGGGTGGCCTGATGGTGCTGATGATGATCTGGCGTCCACAGGGATTACTGCCGATGAAGCGTCCGCATCTGAAGCTCAGAACCGGTAAACAAGGAGAACAGGCATGAGTCAGCCTTTATTAGCCGTTGAAGGCCTGATGATGCGCTTCGGCGGCCTGTTAGCCGTGAACAATGTGGCGCTGGAGCTGCGTCCGCAGGAGATCGTTTCGCTGATTGGACCGAACGGCGCCGGTAAAACCACGGTGTTTAACTGTCTCACCGGCTTCTACAAACCGACCGGCGGCACCATCAGACTGCGTGAGCAGCATCTGGAAGGGCTGCCCGGCCAGAAGATTGCGCAGATGGGTATCGTGCGCACCTTCCAGCATGTGCGTCTGTTCCGTGAGATGACGGTGATTGAGAACCTGCTGGTGGCGCAGCATCAGCATCTGAAAAGCGGCGTCTTTTCCGGTCTGCTGAAAACCCCGGCGTTTCGCCGCAGCGAGAACGAGGCGCTGGATCGTGCCGCCACCTGGCTGGAGCGCGTCGGCCTGCTCGACCTGGCTAACCGTCAGGCGGGCAATCTGGCCTATGGTCAGCAGCGTCGGCTGGAGATTGCGCGCTGCATGGTGACGCGCCCGGAAATCCTGATGCTGGATGAACCGGCGGCGGGCCTCAACCCGAAAGAGACCCATGAGCTGGATGAGCTGATCGCCGAACTGCGTGGCGAACACAAGGTGTCGGTGCTGCTGATTGAGCATGATATGAAACTGGTGATGGGCATTTCTGACCGTATCTATGTGGTCAATCAGGGAACGCCACTGGCTAACGGTACGCCGGAAGAGATTCGTAACAACCCGGATGTCATCCGGGCCTATCTGGGAGAGGCCTGAGATGGCAAATGCGATGTTAACCATTGAGAACGTCAGCGCCCACTACGGCAAAATCCAGGCGCTGCATAACGTCAGCCTCTATATCAATCAGGGCGAGATCGTCACCCTGATTGGGGCCAACGGTGCCGGAAAAACCACGCTGCTCGGCACGCTGTGCGGTGAACCGCGCGCGACGCAGGGCACCATCACCTTTGACGGCAAAGCGATTACCGACTGGCAAACCTCGCGCATCATGCGTGAGGCGATCGCTATCGTGCCGGAGGGGCGGCGGGTCTTTTCGCGCATGACGGTGGAGGAGAACCTGGCGATGGGCGGCTTTTTTGCCAGCCGTCAGCACTATCTGGAGCGGATTAAGCGCGTTTACGAACTCTTTCCGCGGCTGGAGGAGCGTAAAATCCAGCGCGCCGGCACCATGTCGGGCGGTGAGCAGCAGATGCTGGCGATTGGCCGTGCGCTGATGAGCCAGCCGCGCCTGCTGCTGCTGGATGAGCCGTCGCTGGGGCTGGCACCGATCATTATTCAGCAGATCTTCGACACCATTGAGCAGCTGCGCAGCGAGGGGATGACGATTTTCCTGGTGGAGCAGAATGCCAATCAGGCGCTGAAGCTGGCGGATCGGGGCTATGTGCTGGAGAACGGGCACGTGGTGCTGGAAGATACCGGGGCAGCACTTCTTTCCAATGAAGCCGTCCGCAGCGCTTACCTGGGTGCCTGATGGGGCACGGCCTGGCTTGCTTGCCATTTCGACACCGGGCAGTGCTCGCATTCCTCACGTACTTCAGTACGCTCCGGATGCTGTGCGCTGGCCGGTGCCGAACTGACTGCGCCGCCGACGGCCTTTGCGCGCGGTGATTAGAGGCCTGACTGCGCCGCCGACGGCCTTTGCGCTCGGTGATTAAAGGCCTGGCTGCGCCGCTGACGGCCTTTGCGCGCGGTGAAGTGAAAACCAGATTAGAACGGACCCCTGCTTTTAAGTCACAGCTGGTGGCGTAGGCGTTTTGCCGCCGCGCCGTCAGTATCGCCTTTTCCTCTCTTTCGCCTGTCATCCGGCTGTCATCTGCCCGTTATTATTCCGTCATTTTCCCGTGTCATGTTACTTCGCGAACCAGAAATGCGTGATTTCGCGCATAGTTACCTGCACAGGAAAATTCTATGTCTGTCGTTACCTTTCGTCGTAGCCTGATGAGCGCGCTGCTCGGTCTGACGCTCAGCAGCCATGCCATGGCCGCTACTGAGATCCCTTTCTGGCACTCTATGGAAGGCGAGCTTGGCAAAGAAGTGGATTCGCTGGCACAGCGCTTTAACCAGACCCATCCCGATTACAAAATTGTGCCGACCTACAAAGGTAACTACGAGCAGAGCCTGGCGGCTGGCATCGCGGCGGTGCGCAGCGGCAAGGCACCGGCCATTTTACAGGTCTATGAGGTCGGGACCGCGACCATGATGGCGTCGCAGGCGATTGTGCCGGTGCATCAGCTGTTTAAAGACGCTGGCATCGCCTTTGACGAGAAGCAGTTCGTGCCGACCGTGGCGGGCTACTACAGCGACAGCAAAGGCCAGCTGATCTCCCAGCCGTTCAACAGCTCGACGCCGGTGCTCTACTACAACAAAGATGCCTTTAAAAAAGCGGGCCTCAACCCGGAGCAGCCGCCGAAAACCTGGCAGGAGCTGGCGAAAGACGCCGACGCGCTGCGAAAAGCGGGCCTGAGCTGCGGCTACGCCAGCGGCTGGCAGGGCTGGATCCAGATCGAAAACTTCAGCGCCTGGCACGCGCTGCCAGTGGCGACCGAAAACAACGGTTTTGACGGCACTGACGCGGTGCTGGAGTTCAACAAGCCGGTACAGGTGCGCCATATCGCGCTGCTGGAGGCGATGAACAAAAAAGGGGACTTCACCTACTTTGGCCGCAAGGATGAGTCCACCGCCAAGTTCTACAACGGCGACTGCGGCATCACCACCGCCTCATCCGGCTCGCTGGCGGATATTCGTCACTATGCGAAATTTAACTTCGGCGTCGGCATGATGCCGTATGACGACACGGTGCCCGACGCACCGCAGAACGCCATTATCGGCGGGGCCAGCCTCTGGGTGATGAAAGGCAAAGATCCGGCCACCTATAAAGGCGTGGCGGAGTTTATGCAGTTCCTGGCGCAGCCTGAGATCGCGGCGGAGTGGCACCAGAAAACCGGCTATCTGCCGATCACCACCGCCGCCTATGAGCTGACCAGACAGCAGGGCTTCTACGACAAAAATCCGGGGGCGGATATTGCCACCCGTCAGATGCTGAACAAGCCGCCATTGCCGTTTACCAAAGGGATGCGTCTCGGCAACATGCCGCAGATCCGCACGGTGATCGACGAGGAGCTGGAAAGCGTCTGGACCGGCAAGCAGACGCCGCAAAGCGCACTGGATAACGCGGTCAAGCGCGGCAACGAACTGCTGCGCCGCTTCCAGCAGCAGGTGAAGTAATCCATTCCCCAGGGCTGGCGCAGGCTGGCCCTCTCTTTTGCTGAATTTGAGTGCGCTATGTCTTCATCTCGTCCGGTGTTTCGCACCAGCCTGTTGCCCTATCTGCTGGTGCTGCCGCAGCTGCTGATTACCGCCATCTTCTTTCTCTGGCCCGCCGGTGAAGCGCTGTGGTATTCGCTGCAAAGCCTCGATCCCTTTGGCCTCTCCAGCCGCTTTGTCGGGCTGGAGAACTTCCGGCGGCTGCTGGCCGATCCCTACTATCTCGACGCCTTCTGGACCACGATAAAATTCAGCGGGATGGTCACGGTGTTCGGCATGCTGCTGTCGCTGCTGCTGGCGGCGCTGGTCGACTATGTGGTGCGGCTGCGCCGCCTCTATCAGACACTGCTGCTGCTGCCGTATGCCGTTGCCCCGGTGGTGGCCGCGGTGCTGTGGATGTTTCTGTTTAACCCCGGCCTCGGTCTGTTCAGCTATCTGCTGAACCATCTCGGCTACAGCTGGAACTACGCGCAGAACAGCGGTCAGGCGATGTTCCTGATTGTGCTGGCCTCGATCTGGCAGCAGATGAGCTACAACTTTCTGTTCTTCTTCGCCGCGCTGCAATCGATCCCCAAATCGCTGGTGGAAGCCGCCGCCATTGACGGTGCCGGGCCGGTGCGCCGCTTTTTCAACCTCTCCCTGCCGCTGATCACGCCGGTCAGCTTCTTCCTGCTGGTGGTGAACCTGATCTACGCCTTCTTCGACACCTTCCCGGTGATCGATGCCGCGACCGGCGGCGGGCCAGTGCAGGCGACCACCACGCTGATCTACAAAATCTATCGCGAAGGTTTTACCGGTCTGGATCTCTCCTCCTCGGCCGCGCAGTCGGTGGTGCTGATGCTGCTGGTGATCGGGCTGACGGTGCTCCAGTTCCGCTTTGTTGAACGTAAGGTGCAATACCAATGATTGAGAATCGACGCGGACTGGACATCTTCAGCCACCTGGTGCTGGCGCTGGGGGTGCTGACTATCCTGTTTCCGCTTTACGTCGCCTTTGTCGCCGCGACGCTGGATAACGAGGCGGTCTATCAGGTGCCGATGACGCTGCTGCCCGGTACGCATCTGTGGCAGAACCTCTCCCACATCTGGACCCAGGGCGTCAACGGCAGTGGCCCGCCGTTTGGCCTGATGCTGCTCAACAGCATGATCATGGCGCTCGGCATCACCTTCGGCAAAATCACCGTCTCGATGCTGTCGGCGTTTGCGCTGGTCTGGTTTCGCTTTCCACTGCGCAGCCTGTTTTTCTGGCTGATCTTCGTCACCCTGATGCTGCCGGTTGAGGTGCGTATCTTTCCCACGGTGCAGGTGATTGCCGACCTCAACCTGCTCGACAGCTACAGCGGCTTAACCCTGCCGCTGATGGCCTCGGCCACCGCCACCTTTCTGTTCCGCCAGTTCTTTATGTCACTGCCGGATGAGCTGGTCGAGGCGGCGCGCATCGACGGAGCCAGCGCGATGCGCTTCTTTATCGACATTGTGCTGCCGCTGTCGAAAACCAATCTGGCGGCGCTGTTTGTCATCACCTTTATCTACGGCTGGAACCAGTATCTCTGGCCGCTGCTGATCATCAACGACGCCAGCCTCGGTACGGCGGTGGCGGGGATCAAAAGCATGATCTCCTCCAGCGGATCGCCGACCCAGTGGAACGAAGTGATGGCGGCAATGTTATTAACCCTGATCCCACCGCTGCTGGTGGTGTTAGTCATGCAGCGCGCCTTTGTGCGCGGCCTGGTGGAGAGTGAGAAATAAGATGGCAGGCGTAACCCTTCAGGCAGTCACCAAGTCCTATGATGGTAAAAATCAGATCATTCAGCCGCTGAACGTCACGATTAACGACGGCGAATTTATGGTGATGGTCGGTCCCTCCGGCTGCGGTAAATCGACCCTGCTGCGCATGGTGGCCGGGCTGGAGCGCGTCAGCTCCGGCGATATTTACATCGACAACCAGCGTGTCACCCAGCAGGAGCCGAAAGATCGCGGCATTGCGATGGTGTTTCAGAACTACGCGCTCTATCCCCACATGTCGGTGGAGGAGAACATGGCCTATGGCCTGAAAATCCGCGGCATGGGCAAAGAGCAGATCCGCCAGCGGGTGCTGGAGGCGGCGCGCAGTCTGGAGCTGGATCACCTGCTGACACGGCGGCCGCGCGAACTGTCGGGCGGTCAGCGTCAGCGGGTAGCGATGGGTCGCGCGATTGTGCGTGAGCCAGCGGTGTTTCTGTTTGATGAGCCGCTGTCGAATCTCGATGCGCGTCTGCGGGTGCAGATGCGGCTGGAACTTCAGCAGCTGCATCGTCGCCTGCAAACCACCAGCCTCTATGTCACCCACGATCAGGTGGAGGCGATGACGCTGGCGCAGCGGGTGATGGTAATGAATAAAGGGGTGGTGGAGCAAATCGGTACGCCGGTTGAGGTCTACGAGCGCCCCGCCAGCCAGTTTGTGGCGTCGTTTATCGGCGCGCCCGCCATGAACCTGCTGAAAGGGCAGTTCAGCAGCGACGGAGCACGCTTTGACCTCGACGCCTCGCACGCGCTGCCGCTGAGTGAAACCCGTGCGAAGTGGGCCAGCCGCCCGGTGGTGCTGGGCATCCGGCCGGAACATATTGAGCTCAGCAGCCGCGAGCAGGGCGGCGTGCCGCTGCGGGTCGAGACGCTGGAGATGCTGGGCGCGGATAATCTGGCGCATGGTCGCATCGGCGAGACGCCGCTGGTGGTACGCTTGCCGCACAGCGAGCGGCCGCAGCCCGGCAGCACGCTGTGGCTGCATCTGCCGTCAGATGCGTTACACTTCTTCGATTCAACCCACGGAAAGCGTCTGGAATGAGCACACAACACTGGCCCTATCCCCGCATCGTCGCCCATCGCGGCGGCGGTAAACTGGCACCGGAAAACACCCTGGCGGCGATCGACGTCGGGGCAAAGTATGGCCATCAGATGATTGAGTTTGATGCCAAATTATCCCTGGATGCGCAGATCTTCCTGCTGCATGACGATACGCTGGATCGCACCAGTAACGGCTGGGGCGTGGCGGGTCAGCTGCCGTGGGAGAAGCTGTCACAGCTCGATGCTGGCAGCTGGTTTGGCAATGCGTTCAGCGGCGAAAAACTGGCGCGGCTGGATCAGGTGGCGGCACGCTGCCGTCAGCATCAGATGATGGCGAATATCGAAATCAAACCGACCACCGGCAGCGAAGCGGAAACCGGGCGCGCGGTGGCGCAGGCCGCCGCGGTGCTGTGGCAGGATCAGACCGCACCGCTGCTCTCTTCCTTCTCTTTTGACGCGCTGGAAGCGGCGATGCAGGCGGAACCGCAGCTGCCGCGCGGCCTGCTGTCGCACAGCTGGGATGCACAGTGGCGGGAAAAAACCACGGCGCTGGGCTGCGTCTCGATTCATCTGAATCACAAGGTGCTTACGGCGGAGCGGGTCGCCGAGCTGAAGGCCGCTGGCCTGAAGATTCTGGTCTATACCGTCAACAGCCCGGATCGGGCCAGGGAGCTGCTTAAATGGGGCGTTGATGCCATCTGCACGGATGCCATCGACATCATCGGCCCCGATTTCAGCTAGTTCTGGTTCTGATTCTGCTGGCCCGGCTGCGTGGTGATTACCCGCTGCTGGGCGCTGTTACGCTGCTCCTGCATCTTACGCTGCATATCCTGCGTCTGACGCTGCTGATCCTGGCGCAGCTTCAGCTTTTGCTGCTGCTGTTGTGACTGCATCTGCGACTGCATCCGCTGCTGGCTCGGGTTATAGCCTGGCTTATTCGGATCGTTGGTGCTGTTCAGCGTATTCGCCTGGCTGGCAAAAGGCAGCAGGGCGGCCAAAACAATAATCCACTTCTTCATGATTCCTCCTTTCTCACCGCGACCGGTTCCGGGTGCATCACATCGAGCACCGACGTCAGTGTCGCAGTCATAAGTTTACGCAATATCACAGACCTTACCTTCAGATGTATTCCTGATTTGACTTAACCCTGACTATTTTGCTGTATTTGTAGCGACTTGCAGAAATGATAAAAAAATGTAAATAACAATATGGGGTGGTGACAGGATGAAAATGCAGCAACAGGTGCGACAGCTGAGCTGGTCGCTGGTGATGAGTTTTACCGTCGTCGCCGGGGCGAACGCTGCGCCGGTGCAGACCCCGCCGGTCTCTTATGGCGTAGATAGCGACACTTTTCACCCGGTCAAAGCGCAGCACGGCATGGTGGCCTCGGTCGATGCGATGGCGACCCAGGTTGGTGTGGAGATTCTGCGTCAGGGTGGTAACGCGGTGGATGCCGCAGTTGCCGTGGGCTTTGCGCTGGCCGTGACCCATCCGCAGGCGGGCAACCTCGGCGGCGGCGGCTTTATGCTGCTGCGCACCGCCTCTGGCCGTGCGACTGCCATCGATTTCCGTGAAATGGCACCGGGCCACGCCTCCCGCGATATGTTCCTGGATAAGCAGGGTAACGCCGACAGCAAGCTGTCGCTGACCTCCCATCTGGCCTCCGGTACGCCGGGCACGGTGGCGGGGCTGGCGCTGGCCGCGCACAAATATGGCACGCTGCCGCTGAGCACGCTGCTGGCTCCGGCGATTAAACTGGCGCGTGACGGGATCCTGGTTAACGACGCGCTGGCGGATGACCTGAAAACCTACGGCAAAGAGGTGCTGATCACCCATCCCAACAGTAAAGCGATCTTCTATAAACCGGACGGCACGCCGTGGCAGAAGGGCGATCGGCTGGTGCAGAAAAACCTGGCGCACAGCCTGCAACTGATTGCCCGTCAGGGACCGGATGCCTTTTACAAAGGGGAGATCGCCGATGAAATCGCGGGCGAGATGGCCCGGCACGGCGGCCTGATCAGCAAGGCTGACCTGGCGGCCTATCACGCGGTGGAGCGAACGCCTGTCAGCGGCACCTACCGCGGCTATGAAGTCTTTTCAATGCCGCCGCCGTCATCCGGTGGCATCCATATCGTGCAGATCCTCAATATCCTGGAGAACTTCGATCTGGCGAAGATGGGCTTTGGCAGCGCGGACGCGATGCAGGTGATGGCGGAGGCGGAGAAATATGCCTATGCCGACCGCTCGGAATATCTCGGCGATCCTGACTTCGTGAAAGTGCCGTGGCAGGCGCTGACCAGCAAAGCCTATGCGAAAACCCTGGCACAGCAGATCGATGTGGCGAAAGCGCGGCCCTCCAGCGAGATTAAACCCGGCAAACTCGAACCCTACGAGAGCAACCAGACCACCCATTTCTCGGTGGTGGATAAGCAGGGCAACGCGGTGGCAGTCACCTACACGCTTAACACCTATTTCGGCAGCGGGATTGTGGCGGGTAACAGCGGCATCCTGATGAATAACGAGATGGATGACTTCTCCGCCAAACCCGGCACGCCAAACGTCTATGGGCTGGTGGGCGGTGAAGCGAACGCGGTGCAGCCGGCGAAACGTCCGTTGTCTTCTATGTCGCCAACCATCGTCGCCAGAGACGGTAAAACCTGGCTGGTCACCGGCAGCCCGGGCGGCAGCCGCATTATCACCACGGTATTGCAGATGGTGGTGAACAGCATCGATTTCGGGATGAACGTGGCGGAAGCCACCAACGCGCCGCGCTTCCATCATCAGTGGCTGCCGGATCAGCTGCGGGTAGAGAAAGGCTTCAGTCCCGACACGCTGCGCCTGCTGGAAGCCAAAGGCCAGCATGTGAAAGTGCTGCCGTCGATGGGCAGTACGCAGAGCATTATGATTGGGCCGGATGGCATGCTCTATGGTGCCTCCGATCCGCGCAGTGTGGATGATTTGAGTGCGGGTTATTGATAGCTGAGAATAAAGTCAGAACTGACTCGCTGTGAGATCGAGCTTGCTCATGGAACACGGTCAGATCGGAAAGACGCAAAAGCGTCATCCCTGACTGCCCGGCCCGCGCGATTACGCACCTCATCCCTGAGGTGCGCCCGTAACCGGGCCAACGCGTTGCGTTGTTCAAAAACGCTCCCGGCGTTTTTGTCCCTGGCGCGGGACGCTTTCCTCTTCTGCCCGTGTTCCCTGCGCGTCAGGCTAATAAGTTGCTGTCAGATTCACCTTACTTTGGGTTTGTCATCAGTCATAAGGGCACTGGAAGGTACCCTTCTGACGCTCAGACATCAGGCTTTAATCCGCGCCATATAATGCGCGTCGATTAGCTGACCGTGCCGCACGGCGAAGCCTTTCGCCGTTCCCTCAATTTCAAAACCGAAACGCTGATAAAGGGCGATGGCCGGGCCATTATCAACGAATACCGTCAGCTCCATCCGGCTCACCTGGAGCCAGTTGTCACACAACGCGACCATTTCACCCATGAGTGCGGTTCCGACACCACGCTGCCGATAGCGTTCATCCACGCCCATTCCCAGTGAGGCTGCGTGACGGCGTCTGGCGCGCTCTTCCACATGCAGCGCACAGTGACCGACCACTTCATCATCAATACAGGCCACCAGCCGGTGCGCATCGGGCTGAGGAGTGGCGAGACGGGTATGCCACATCTGTAGAGATGAGTGGGGCAGATGCAGTGTGCTGGCCTGAGTATCTGGCTGGCTGTAAATGCGGTGCAGGGCGGCCGCATCCTCTGGCATAACGTGGCGAATCGTTATCTCACTCATGGCAACTCCCTTCCTCGCTGAAAGAATAATTCCCTTTTAACATCAAGGGATTCACGGCACGGGTCAACAAAAAAAACGGGGAAATCCCTTTACAGACGCGAATGATAATGATTATTATTGTCATGCGGTCCCGGGAGGTCACCTGACAGTCCGGGAAAGCACGACATTGCTCACATTGCTTCCAGTATGATTTCGCCAGCTTAGATGCTGGCTTTTTTTTGCCTGCTCTCCTTCAATGCTTTTCAGTCACTGACCTGCACTCGTTCAACGAATTTGAACAGAGGCGTGAAGTTTTTCAGCTATCAATCAAACCGCCTCAGGAACAGACTATAAAAAACATTGAGGAGATTTGAACATGATCTATGTACGCAAAGCAGAAGAACGCGGTCACGCTAATCACGGCTGGCTGGATAGCTGGCATACCTTCTCTTTCGCGGGCTACCACGACGCGAACTTTATGGGTTTCTCCGCGCTGCGGGTGATCAACGAAGATGTGATTGATGGCGGTCAGGGGTTCGGCACCCATCCCCATAAAGATATGGAAATCCTGACCTATGTGCTCTCCGGTACGGTTGAGCATCAGGACAGCATGGGCAACAAAGAGCAGATCCCGGCAGGTGAGTTCCAGATCATGAGCGCCGGCACCGGGGTCCGTCACTCCGAATATAACGCCAGTGAAACAGAGCCGCTGCACCTCTATCAGATCTGGATCATTCCTGAGCGTGCCGGTATTGAGCCACGCTATGACCAGCGCCGCTTCCCGGATGTGAAGGGCCGTCAGCTGGTATTAAGCCCCGACGCCCGTGACGGATCGCTGAAGGTCTATCAGGATATGACCCTGTCGCGCTGGGTGCTGGCAGCGGGTGAGCAGCAGAGCGTCACCATTGATGCCGGACGCCGTATCTGGGTGCAGGTGGTCAAAGGGGATATCAGCGTCAACGGTCATGCCGTCACCACCAGCGATGCGCTGGCGATCTGGGACGAAAGCGCACTGACCCTTGAAGCCAGCGCCGCCGCAGAAGTGCTGCTGTTTGATCTGCCACCGGTCTGATTGATCGCCGGGCGCGCATCGTCGCGCCCGGTTGGCAATTTCGTGACAGAAAAGTGATAGACTCATCGTACTTTAGCTTTAAGAGCGATCTCAGGCGCTACGATGAAGAAGAAAAGACCGGTATTACAGGATGTTGCCGATCGCGTCGGCATTACTAAAATGACCGTCAGCCGTTACCTGCGCAATCCTGAGCAGGTTTCCGTTGCCCTGCGGGATAAGATCGCCGTGGCACTGGATGAGCTGGGTTATATCCCCAATCGCGCCCCCGATATGCTTTCTAACGCCACCAGCCGCGCCATTGGCGTGCTGTTGCCGTCCCTCACCAACCAGGTGTTCGCCGACGTGCTGCGCGGCATCGAAGCCGTCACCGATGAAGCGAACTATCAGACGCTGGTCGCCCACTTTGGCTACAATCCGCACAAAGAGGAGCGACAGCTGCGCTCGCTGCTGGGCTGGAACATTGATGGCGTCATTCTGACCGAACGCACCCACACCCCCGGCACGCTGCGGATGTTGCAGGTGGCCGGTATTCCGGTGATTGAGATGATGGACAGCGTCACGCCCTGCCTCGATATGGCGGTGGGATTTGATAACGTCGAAGCGGCCCGGCAGATGACCCAGGCGATCCTGCGTAAAGGCCATCGTCATACGGTCTACCTGGGCGCGCGTCTGGATGAACGTACCTTGCAGAAGCAGCGCGGTTATGAAGCCGCGATGCGCGCGGCGGGGCTGACGCCACGCAGCGTGATGATGGAAGATGCCTCCTCCTTCAGCGCCGGTGGCGATCTGCTGCGCGAGGCGCAGCGTCTCTATCCTGAAACCGACAGCCTGTTCTGTACCAATGATGACCTGGCGGTCGGGGCGATGTTTGAGTGCCAGCGTCAGGGATTACAGGTGCCGACGCAGATGGCGATCGCCGGGTTCCACGGGCATGACATCAGCCAGGTGGTGACGCCGCAGCTGGCGACGGTACTGACGCCGCGCGACCGCATGGGACGTGAAGCCGCCGCCTTACTGCTGGCCCGCATCGCCGGTGAACAGGAGAGCTGCGAGCCGCTGGATGTTGGTTTTGAAATCAGTGAAGGTGGCAGTATCTGATTGTGGTGATTTTATGAGTCAGCTCACACTTTCAGCCTTTTCCCGGTAAAAAGGTTGCCAGGGTGATTAACGGCCAGGAGAATGAGAAACAACATTGTTATCGGTAACATTGGCACATTCATCCCTGCCGGAGCAGAAAAATGACATCGCAATCCCCGTCGCATCACGTTTTTATCCTGATGGGCGTTTCAGGCAGTGGAAAATCTGCCGTCGCCAATCAGGTCTCCCATCAACTGAATACCGCCTTCCTCGACGGTGATTTTCTCCATCCGCGCGCCAACATCCTGAAGATGGCCGACGGTCATCCGCTGGAGGACAGCGATCGTCAGCCGTGGTTACAGGCGCTGAACGACGCCGCCTTTGCCATGCAGCGCACTCAGGCGATTTCGATCATTGTCTGTTCGGCGCTGAAAAAAAGTTATCGCGATATTCTGCGTCAGGGCAATGACAACCTGCGTTTCATCTACCTGAAAGGGGATTTCGATACCATCGAAGCCCGCCTGAAAGCGCGCAAAGGGCACTTCTTCAAGCCGCAGATGCTGGTCACGCAGTTTGCCACGCTGGAAGAGCCGGGCCGTGATGAAGAGGATGTACTGGTGGTGGATATTACCCATTCACTGGACGAGGTTGTGGCGGCTACGGTTGCGACTATCAGGGACGCCATCAGCCAGGGTTAGAGATGAATACCGCAACACTTATTTTGACCGCAGCAGGCTCTGTCCTGCTGCTGCTTTTTCTGGTGATGAAAGCGCGGATGCACGCTTTTGTCGCGCTGATGCTGGTGTCGATCGGTGCCGGTCTCTTCTCCGGGATGCCGCTGGATCAGATTGCGGAAACCATGCAGAAGGGGATGGGCGGCACGCTCGGCTTCCTGGCGATTGTGGTGGCGCTGGGCGCGATGTTCGGCAAAATCCTGCATGAAACCGGCGCTGTTGATCAGATCGCTATCCGTATGCTGAAAACCTTTGGTCAGAGCCGCGCCCATTACGCGATGGGGATTGCCGGTCTGATCTGCGCGCTGCCGCTGTTTTTCGAGGTGGCGGTGGTGCTGTTGATCAGCATCGCGTTTGCGGTGGCACGCCGTACCGGTGGCAACCTGGTCAAGCTGGTGATCCCGCTGTTTGCCGGGGTCGCGGCGGCGGCGGCCTTCCTGCTGCCCGGTCCCGCGCCGATGCTGCTGGCGTCGCAGATGCATGCGGACTTTGGCTGGATGATCCTGCTGGGTCTCTGTGCGGCGATCCCCGGGATGCTGGTTGCCGGACCGCTGTTTGGTAATTTCATCGGCAATCACGTCTCCTTCAGCGCACCACCGGAAGATCATCAACCGGATGTCGATGAGAGCAAGCTGCCTTCCTTTGGCTTCAGCCTCTCGCTGATCCTCTTCCCGCTGCTGCTGGTCGGCCTGAAAACCATCGGCGCGCGCTTTACCACTGAAGGCACCTCCCTCTATCAGTGGCTGGAGTTTATCGGTCACCCCTTTACCGCGATTCTGCTGGCGCTGCTGGTGGCGATCTATGGCCTGGCTTACCGTCAGGGCATGGATAAAGAGCGGGTGATGCAGGTGTGCGGCAGTGCGCTACAACCAGCCGGGATTATTCTGCTGGTGATTGGTGCCGGTGGCGTCTTCAAGCAGGTGCTGGTGGATTCCGGTGTCGGTCCGGTACTGGGCCACGCGCTGATCGGCGCGGGACTGCCGATTGCGCTGGCCTGCTTTATTCTGTCGGGCGCGGTGCGGGTGATTCAGGGATCGGCCACGGTCGCCTGTCTGACCACGGTTGGCCTGATCATGCCGGTGATTGAGCCGCTGCACTACAGCGGCGCCCAGCTGGCGGCGCTGTCGATCTGCATCGGCGGTGGTTCCATCATTATCAGTCATGTGAATGATGCCGGTTTCTGGTTGTTTGGTCGCTTCACCGGGGCCAGCGAAGCGGAAACGCTGAAGACCTGGACGCTGATGGAGACGATTCTCGGCACCGTCGGCGCGGTGGTGGGGATGATCGCCTTTACGCTGTTGTCTTAACCGCGCGGCGAACGGGAGCGTGCCCGGCCAGTCTGCACCGGGCACCCAGCCGCTTTCACTGTTCATCATATTGCCACCGAGGCAAAGCCGTCCCTGTATAGCAGGGCGGCTTGCTCACCTCACACGCTGTTTCGGCACGCTTATGATGCGGCTGCACTCGTTCAGCCAGCCGCCGGGCGATCATCCGCAGCCTGCCAGAACCCAGCCTACCGACAGTAAATCCGCACTGCCTCCCGGACTCAGGTTGCGCGCAATCAGTGCCTGGTCCATCTCTGACAGCGCCTGCCGATCCCAGCCCTGAGCCAATAGCTGACGAGCATACCCCTGCACGTAGCGCAGCCCCTCCATGCCGCCACGCGCTACCAGATTGGTATCCTGATTCACGGCTAACAGATGTAACAACAGTTCATGAAGCGTCCCTCCCTGCCAGCAGGCCAGCACCTGGCGTACCGTGGCAAATCCGCTCTCCGCCTCGCCGCGTGCACCGGTTAATCCAAATTGCTGATATTGCCGCTCGCCTGCTGTCGCCAGCCCGCTGCCGCTGGCGAGTTCGCGCGCGACCAGACCCTGACACAGACGACTGACTTCTGTGCAGAGCCGGCGGGCATTCGGATAAGAGACTCGTCCGGCGGCAAAGCAGAGTAACCCCAGGGCAAATATTCCGCCTTTATGGGTATTCACGCCGCCGGTGGCTGCATACATCGCCTGTTCACAGGCGATTCCCATCGGGCGAATCAGCCGGAGCTGCTGCTCTGCGGGTTTATCGGCATGCTCATACCCCAGCTCGGTAAACCGTGGAAACCAGGGCGCGATGGCGATAATACTGCGGGCAAACATCGCGTGGTCCATATCCCGATGCGAACCGTTATTAAGCCGGTCTACCAGCCCTGGTTTAGGCGTAAGCGCCAGTTCCAGCCATAACGCCTCTTCCGCAAGCCCGGCTACGTCAGGAGCGCAGGATTCAGTCGCGAGAAAACCAGTCATTAATGATCTTCTCCACGCAAGTGACGACCTGATCAACCGGATGCCGCCGTGCGCGGGAACAGACATGCGCGGGCTGGTCACATATCAGGCAGCGGCGCAGATTGCTTCCCAAAGAGCGTCGTCCGACGTGTCCGCTGACCGGGCAGATCACATCCAGGTCCCACAGTCTGCCAAGGGGATGAGTCTGTTCCAGTTCAGCGCAGTGGGCTTTGATTTCTGCCGCGGGATGAGCCACAGACCAGAGGGCCTCCGGTCCGGTTGGCAGCCACAGAACCTGATGGTCAGACACTCGCCAGTGATGCTGTCGCAGCAGTTGATCGCACATTTGCAGCGCCACGCCCATACAGTTGCGATAGCGCTGGCCGTCTTTGACGGCACCGGGTGTGACCAGCGTCAGGGAAATAAGGGGCTGTTTATAGCGCCTGAGCCAGTCAGCCTGGCGCGCTGCGCGCTGCTCTCGTGCCGTCAGCAGCGCCTCCAGGCTGATGGCTGCTGATGCCGGTTTCTCTGTCGACATGACGGTTATTCCTTCACCTGTCGGACGATGTCGATCACGCTGCCGTCCCGGTAGCGAATCACCCCCACGATGCGGTCGGTATACTCAATCGGTGTCGGTACGCCGACCAGCGAAGTCGCCAGGGCATACAGCGTCTCTATCGTCACAATGTTTAAACCCGCCGCCTCAAGCCGCTCACGGATCTCCGGGCGCGCCGGGTTCACGGCGATACCATGATCGGTGACTAACACGTCAACACTTTCCCCTGGCGTCAGGCGCGTAGTCACCCGTTTCACTACCGTCGGTATTCGGCTTCGCACTAATGGCGCGACGATAATGGTGAGATTTGCCGCCGCGGCGACGTCGCAGTGGCCACCAGACGCGCCACGCATCACCCCGTCTGACCCGGTGATTACGTTCACGTTGAAATCTGTGTCGATCTCCAGTGCACTGAGGATCACCACATCAAGCCGGTCGCAGCTCGCGCCCTTGCTGCCCGGATTGGCATACACGCTGGTGGAGATTTCAATATGATTCTGGCTGGTTGCCAGCGAGGCCGCCGCTTCACTGTCAAAGCACTGCGTATCCAGCAGCGTTTCGATCAGCCCTTTTTTATGCAGATCCACCAGGCTGCCGGTGATGCCCCCCAGCGCAAAACGCGCTTTGACTCCCTGGCGTTCCATTTTATCGCCTAAAAAGCGGGTGCAGGCGGTTGCGGCTGCGCCAGAGCCGGTCTGCATCGAAAAGCCGGGTTTAAAGTAGCCTGAAAATTCAATGACCTCGGCCGCGTAGCGGGCAATCATCAACTCTCTGGGATTGCGGGTGACCCTAGCGGCGCCCACGCTGATCTTCGCCGGATCGCCCACGCTTTCAACCTCTACAATGTAATCCACCTGATCCTGCACCAGGCTGGCGGGGATATTGGGAAAGGGGACCAGCGCTTCAGTGAGTAGTACGACTTTTTTAGCAAAGTGGGCGTCCACCATGGCATAGCCCAGTGAGCCACAGCAGGATTTACCGTGAATACCGTTAGCGTTGCCAAGCTCATCGCTACAGGGGACGCCCAGGAACGCCACATCGATCTGAAGCTCTCCCTCCTGTAAGAGTTTTACGCGCCCGCCGTGTGAGTGAATCTGCACCGGTTCATCCATCAGCCCGTGCGAGATAGCATCGGCAAGTTTGCCACGCATGCCTGAGGTATAGATTCGGCTGATCACGCCATTCTGGATGGCTTCAATCAGGCTTTCATTGCAGCTCATCAGTGAGCTGGAAGCCAGCGTCAGATTTTTGAAACCCATCCCGGCCAGCAGGGCAACCACGCCATTAATGACCCGATCGCCTTCACGAAAGGCATGATGAAAGGAGATGGTCATCCCATCCTGCAAGCCGCTACGGATGACGGCTTCTTCCAGGGAGTGACAGAGTTTGTGGCGCTTTTTCGCTTCAGCGTCAGCGAGCCACGGGGTGTGACGAGAAGCGCTATCAAACGCGGTTAAGCTGCGCAGCCGGGGAAAGCGGGTATGGAGTAATTCTGTCTGATTCATGTGAAATCCTTAACGACGTAAGCCTGAGGCAGCCGCGCGTTCCAGTACCTTTTGCGCATGCTCAATAATCGGTGCATCCACCATTTTGCCGTTGAGTGACACGACGCCGAGGCCATTGCGTTCACCCTCTTTGGCCGCTTCTGTCACCCGCCGGGCGTGGTCGACCTCTGCCTGGGTGGGCGCATAAGCGTTATGCAGCAGATCGATCTGGCGAGGGTTAATCAGTGATTTACCGTTGAAGCCCATTTTGCGGATCAGCTCCACTTCACGCAGGAAGCCAGCCTCGTCGTTGACGTCCGACCACACGGCATCAAAGGCATCAATTCTGGCGGCACGCGCGGCGTGCAGCACGGCACAGCGGGCATAAAAGAGTTCGCTGCCATCACCACGCTCCGTCTGCATGTCCATCACATAATCAAACGCAGCCAGTGCGATACCGATCAGGCGCGGGGTGCTGCGGGCAATCGCCACGGCGTTAATCACGCCAGTGGCAGATTCGATGGCCGCCATCACGCGCGTCGATCCCACCTCACGGCCACATTCGCGTTCAATACGGACCAGATGTTCTTCAAGCTCAGCAATCTCTTCAGGCGTATCCGTTTTTGGCAGACGGATCACATCCGCGCCGCCCCAGACGGCGGCTTCCAGATCCAGTAAACCAAAGGGGGTATTCAGCGGATTAATCCGCACCACGGTTTCAATCTCCTGGTACATCGGATGTTGCAGTGCATTGAAAACCAGCAGGCGCGCACTGTCCTTTTCGCGCAGGGCGACAGCATCTTCAAGATCAAACATGATGGCGTCGGGATGATAGATAAAAGCGGTAGAAAGCATGGCGGCATTGGCACCCGGCAAAAACAGCATGCTGCGACGGAGCTGGCTCATTGCATTTTCCTCCAGTCGAGGGAGGGTTCGTCTGCTGCGCGAACAATCGCGCTTTGCAGACGGGCACGAATCACGCAGTCCAGTGCGCCTTTATCCTGAATGATAATCAGCCCTTCGCGCACGTTGAGGCTGTGTAAGGTCTCCTCTACGACCTGACGAATCTGCTCACCAAACTGCTTGATGACTTCACTGTTGATGATAATTTCCAGCTCGCCAGCCGCCGGGGCGATCTTCACCATCAGATCGCTGGACTCCTGGGTACCGGCTAGCGCTTCTCTTACAATATTCATCTTAATTTCCTGATAATTATGCTGTCTCTTTACGCGGACCAGAGTGCGTTTTGAGGTACGCCAGCGTGGATTGCGGAACCAGTTCCTGAATGCGGGAAAACTGTTCTGCCCTGAGTCGTCGACGGACTTCGGACGCTGAAATAGCGTTGTCATTTACCCTGAGCCGCTCAATTTCAACGACCCTGATGTGCGAAGAGAGCAGCTGATGCAGGGTCTGGTTGTAGTGACGGGTAACTTCACAGAACGGCTCTGAGCCGATAAAACGCCGGGTAATGCCTAGTGCGGGGCCGATATAATCACGAAAGATCAGGACATCGATTTCACTCCACGCCTGCTGTACTTTGCCGCTCTCTTTCAGGAAATAGGCCGGGAAGGTGGCGCGGGAAATAATGTATTCAGAGCCTGGGTGCACCGAGACATTCGGCAGATGTGCAACACCGGCCTGCACCATCTTCATCCGGTCAGCAAACGAGAAAAATGAGGCGTCCTGCTGCACCACAAAGAGATGCAACCAATCGCACTGCTTTACCGCCTGCTCCACTAAGTAGCGATGTCCCAGGGTAAAGGGATTCGCATTCATCACAATCGCCCCGATACTGTTCCCCTGTTTGCGCAGGGCGCGGAGCGAACGGCAGTAACGCCTGATTCCCTGCGGGGTGTTTTCCATCAGCACCACGTCGTTACCGCTTTGCGCAATCGGCCAGAAACCGCAGTGTGAAAAACGCTCTTTGTTAGCCAGTCGGCAGCAAAGGAAGAGGTGAAAATGGCCACGCGCCAGCGCGGCGTTTTCGACTTCTGTCAGCAGCTGACTGCTGAGATTGATCCCCCTGAGCGGTTCATTGACCGCCACACACTTGATCACGTTATCCGCCAGGCCTGCACACCCCACCAGCTGCGTACCGCACCAGGCCTCAACAAACAGCGTGACATCCTGGTCCAGTTCCAGGCCGCTCTCTGCCAGTAAACGGCAGATCGCGGTTAATCGCTCCGGGTGTTTTGCCACCATCGTCAGGCGAAAATCGGGAGTAGGTTGTCTGTCCATAAGGTGTGACCTAATGCGCAGTCGTCAGCAGACTGGCTGGCGCTTCCATGATCATATTGCTGAGATGGCCAATTTTTTCGATTTCGACCTCTATGCAATCGCCTGCCTGCATAAACAGCGGTGGGTTACGCTTTTTACCTACGCCGCCGGGCGATCCGGTGATGATCACATCCCCCGGACTCAGGTGAGTGAACGTACTGATATATTCGATCAGTTCAGCGACGGTGTGGATCATGCTGCTGGTGTTGTCCTCCTGCACCTGGCGGCCATTGAGCCAGGTGCGGATCGCCAGCTGTTGTGGATCGGGGATCTCATCTGTCGTCACCATCCAGGGACCGAATGCGCCGGTCTGACGCCAGTTTTTTCCGGCGGTATACCAGCTATGCTGCCAGTCGCGCACAGAACCATCCATGTAGCAGCTATACCCGGCCACATAGTTCAGCGCGACGTCGCGACGGATGTTTTCGCCACCGGTTCCGATGATTACCGCCAGCTCGCCTTCGTAATCGAACTCGCTGGAGTGGGGTGGCTTAAGCACCGGTGATTTATGGCCGGTCTGAGAGTCCGGGAAGCGGACAAACAGCGTTGGGGCCGGATTATGCTGGTCAAACTCCTCGCGCTTTGCGGCGTAGTTCATGCCCACGCAGAGGATTTTCCCTGGATTTTCGATAACCGGTAAAAAGGTGATTTCATCTGCTGGCAGGTCACCGGTAGCGCTGAGGTAGCGCATCGCTTCGCTGAGCCCGTTCTCCTGTAGCAGTGCTTTCAGGTCGACATAGCGATCGCCCAGCCGCTGGCCCAAATCCACCACACCTTCGGCTTTTACAATGCCGTAGCTGCGTTTACCCTTATGGATATAGCTTGCAAGTTTCATGGTGATCTCCTGAAGACTTAAACGAGGAAGTTGCCCAAAATCAGCAAAGAAACGGAGACGTTAATTGCGCCGCCGATACGGGTGGCAATCTGGGCGAAAGGCATCAGGCTCATCCGGTTGCCAGCGGTCAGAATGGCGACGTCGCCCGTACCACCTTGCCCGCTCTGGCAACAGGAGATGATGGCAACATCAATCGGGTACATACCGATTTTTTTCCCCACCATGAACCCGGTCGCCACCAGCGCAGAGACGGTGCTGACAATCACCAGCAGGTTGCTGATAGTGAAAGCGTTGACCAGCTCCTGCCAGGGCGTGATTGCCACGCCCACCGCGAACAGAATCGGGTAGGTGACTGAGGTCTGGAAGAACCGGTACACCACCTGTGAGCCTTCCAGCAGGCGCGGTGACACCAGATTGCACAGCTTTACCAGTACGGCTATAAACAGCATACCAACCGGGGCTGGCAGGCCGATCAGTTCATGGCCCAGCATCCCCAGCATATAGAGCAGCACCGCCAGTAGCGCACCGCAGGCAATGGTGGTGACATCCATTTTGCCAGAGAGGGTGGGCTGAGCAGGGGTCGCTTCCACGTTTGCACTGTCTGGCATCAGCTGGCCTTCACCGGTCAGATGCGGGAAGCGCTTACCGAATTGGTTCAGGCAGCCGGAGATAATAATGGCCGTTAAGCTGCCCAGCATGACCATTGGCAGTACGCGGCCAAGCGCAACGCCCTGATCCATGTGCAGTAGCGTCGCGTAGCCGATTGAAAGGGGAATGGCGCCTTCGCCGACGCCTCCCGCCATTATCGGTAAAATGATAAAGAAGAAGATCTGGAAGGGCTCAAGACCGAGCGCGATACCCACGCCCATGCCAACCAGCATACCGACGATTTCACCGCACAGCATCGGGAAGAAAATGCGCAGGAAACCCTGAATCAGGACGGTACGGTTCATACTCATAATGCTGCCGACAATGATGCAGCAAATGTAGAGATAGAGAATATTGGTGGATTTGTAAAAACGGGTCGTGGACTCGACGACCACATCAGGCAGCAGGCCATAATAGACCATTGCCGACGGAATAAAGGTCGCACAAATGGCCGCCGCGCCGATTTTACCGATAACCGGCAGGCGCTTGCCAAACTCACCACAGGCGAAGCCGAAGAAGGCCAGCGTCGCCACCATCACCACGATGTCGCTGCGTAGTTTGCCGCTGATGCAGTCAATGGCGATGAGCACACCCGCTAATACAAACAGGGGCAGCGGAATAATGCCCACTTTCCAGGTGTCCATAATGTGCCACCAGCGCTCTTTGAGTGACGGTTGCCTGATATTTGTCGGGTCATGAATGGCTGGGGTCGTATCGTCAGTTGTACTCATAAGTAAGCCTCTTAATTAGTGAGGGATTAAGTTTAAATTCTCAGAAATTTAATTTTTGTGAGGCTGAACTATAATAAAATTGAAGTTTTTATGGTCTGTATGGTTTTAAAGGTTTTTTTAGTTTAATGTGATTTTGCTTCTAATTATTCTTGTGGTCTTAATGGTTTTTTTTCATTGCTGAACAACTACATAACATTTCTTATTTTATCTCTTTTCAAGATTGTTTTTATTGTCCTCTCTGAAATTGGCTCTGTGCAAGGGATCGCAACTTTCATTTAATTCGCTAATTACGCGGCGAAAAGATGATATATTTGCCACTCCCGTTGATACCCTGCGTGGCAGTGATGAGAATCTCTTTTCAGATGAAGGTTTCATTCCAGATAAAGTTGTTTATTTCACTGGTGATATTTTTCTCCGGCCTTTTTCTGCTGCTGGCAGGCTATTATTATTTCGATGTCGCGCGGGAGCTGTATAAAGAAATCAGCGTCCGGGCGAAAATACAGGCGGAGGAAATCGCACTTATTCCTGAGTTGCGTAAAGCGGTGGAGGAAAAAAATAGCGCGGCAATCCGTCCGTTTATGTCCCAAATCGCCGCGCACAGTGACGCCAGCTTTATTGTGATTGGCGATAACAGAGGAATACATCTGTTTCATTCGGTGTTCGGCGAGCGGGTCGGCACCACCCTGGTAGGGGGCGATAACGACGCGGTGTTGCAGGGAAAAAGCATCACGACCATCCGCGAAGGCGGGCTCGGTATTTCACTGCGCAGTAAAGCGCCTGTCTTTAATGCGGCCGGGCAGGTTGTGGGGATCGTTTCCGTCGGCTATCTGACCAGCTATCTCAATACCATCACCGTCAGCAAGGTGGTAAACATTCTGATTGCTGCCGTGCTGTTGCTGATTGCCCTGTTTGTTTTCTCATGGTTCTTCACCCGCAGTATCAAGAAACAGATCTTCTCGCTGGAGCCGCGTGAGATCGGATTACTGGTACGCCAGCAAAAAGCCATGATGGAATCAATTTACGAAGGCGTCATCGTTATCGATCGTGACTTACAGATTGAGGTGATTAATCAGGCGGCACGCAAGCTGCTGGGGTTGCCCCAAACCGCGCAGGCATTGCGGGGTCAGTTGATAAGCCAGGTGATTCGCCCCGTTTCCTTCTTCAGCTCCTCAACCATGCTCAGCAAAGATACCCACGATGAGGTGTGCCATTTTAACGACCTGACGGTAATTGCCAGCCGCGTGAGAATCATGCTGGAAAATTCGCTACAGGGCTGGGTGATCACCTTTCGCGATCGCAACGAAATCGACACCCTCAGCGCCCAGCTCAGTCAGGTAAAGCGCTACGTTGATAATCTGCGGGTGATGCGTCATGAACAGCTTAACCTCATGACAATACTGTCGGGTCTGCTGCACATGGGACGCTATGAGGAGGCGATAGGCTTTATTCAGGCGCTGTCGGCGCATGAGCAGGAGCTGCTGGATTTTATCTCGTCACGCTTCTGTTCACCGATGCTGTGTGGCCTGCTGTCAGGAAAAACCGCCCAGGCCCGGGAGAAAGGCGTCGAGTTGCACTTTGATCCCGGTTGCCAGCTGGATCAACCTTTCACTGCCATGCCGGAAGCCGAGCTGGTCTCGATTATCGGAAATTTGCTGGATAACGCGATTGAGTCGACCCAGCGCGCTCCGCTCCCCTATCAGCCTGTTGAGATACTGATAAAACTCAACGCGCGCGAACTGATCATTGAGGTCGCGGATCAGGGCACAGGTATCCGGCCGGAAGTTCGCGACAAAATATTTGAGCGTGGCATCACCACGAAAACACAGGGCGATCACGGCATTGGCCTGTACCTGATTGAGCGCTATGTCACCCATGCAGGTGGCTTGATTGAAGTCGCTGATAACACACCCCGGGGTACTATTTTCTCGCTTTTTATTCCTGTCACCGGGGCCGCGCGGCACCTCTCTCAGGAAATGGAAGAGAACAACTATGCAACATGAATCTATCGATGTACTTATTGTTGAAGATGAGAAAGAGCTGGCACAGCTTCATGCCGAGCTTATCGATAAACACCCACGTCTTCGGCTGGTGGGCATTGCCGCTTCACTTGCCGAGGCACAAACCTTAATGACCAGCGTAAAGCCGCAGCTGGTGCTGCTGGATAATTACCTGCCCGACGGTAAAGGGCTTGCTCTGTTCAGTGATTCCTTGCTGATGCACGCTAACTGTTCGGTTATTTTTATCACCGCCGCCAGTGATATGGACACCTGTAGTCTGGCGATCCGCAACGGTGCGTTTGATTACATTCTCAAACCCGTCTCCTGGCGGCGGCTGAACCAGTCACTGGAGCGCTTTGTGCAATTTGCTGAACAGCAGCGGACCTGGAAAATTGTCGATCAGCAAAACGTAGATTTACTCTATCAGTTGCAGGCGAAAAACTACCGGCAGGATAATGGCAGCAAAGGCATCGAGGAGAATACGCTGGCACGGGTGCAGCGCTTCTTTAATGAAAGTGACAGAGTCAGCTTCTCCGTCGACGAGGTGGTCAGTAACACGGGGCTGAGCAAAACCACCACGCGGCGTTATCTGGAACACTGTGTCGAGGCCGGCTTTTTGCGGGTAGAGATGCGCTATGGAAAAATTGGCCATCCGCGACGGATGTACCGGCGGAGTGAGGTTTAAAGGATATTTCACATCCGCGCTTCCCCGTTCAGTGGGGAAGCGCGGATAACCTAGAGCTTCAGGTAGGCCCGAATCCCATCGAGGAACATCTGGGTTGCCAGCATAATCAGAATCAGTCCCATCAGCCGTTCCAGCGCATTGACCCCTTTATCGCCCAGCAGCCGCAGAAACAGACCAGACAACAGCAGGATAGCCACCGTCACGCCCCAGGCGAGCAGCAGCGCGCCCACCAGATGCGACATCTGATTCGGATACTGATGCGACAGCAGCATCAGCGTCGCCAGCAGCGAGGGGCCGGCAACCAGCGGAATCGCCAGCGGCACCAGGAACGGCTCTTCGCCCGCCGGTAAGCCGGTACTGCTGCTTTCGGTGGAGGGGAAGATCATTTTGATGGCGATCAGAAACAGGATGATGCCGCCGGAAATCGACACCGTTTCGGTGCGCAGATTAAGAAAGGCCAGAATGCGTTCGCCGGTAAACAGGAACAGCAGCATGATGATCAGGGCGATCAACATTTCACGGATCAGCACCACTCGCCGTCGTTTCGGCTCCAGATGCTTTAAAACCGACATAAAAATCGGCAGATTGCCCAGTGGATCCATAATTAACAACAATAATATGGTTGCTGAGATCATTTCAGTCATCGGAGTTACGTCATCCCGTTTCGAAAAAGAGCCGTTATTAGTTACGCTGCTGAAAAAGTTAGCGTAATCGAATTAATTCACTTGCCAGCGGGCCTGCATTTTGTAGAGTGAGTAGCCACAGGTAAATCTTATTATTACGCAGAGCGGCGTGAAAATAGCATGACGCTCTCTCCTCTGAAATGAAAAGCAGGTGTAAAACTGCCTGAGACGGACACGACATGAAGAATGTAGGTTTTGTTGGTTGGCGCGGTATGGTCGGCTCAGTGCTGATGTCCCGCATGAGCGAAGAACGCGATTTTGATGCAATCAATCCGGTCTTCTTCTCGACGTCGCAGCATGGTCAGGCGGCTCCTGCGTTTGCAGGCAAACAGCAGGGCACATTGCAGGATGCGTTTGATATTGAGGCGCTGCGTGCGCTGGATATTATTATCACCTGCCAGGGCGGCGACTACACCAGTGACGTCTATCCAAAGCTGCGTGACAGCGGCTGGCAGGGCTACTGGATTGACGCGGCCTCCACGCTGCGCATGAAAGATGACGCCATCATTATCCTTGATCCGGTCAACCACGCGGTGATCCGTCAGGGTATCGACCGCGGCATTAAAACCTTTGTCGGCGGCAACTGTACCGTCAGCCTGATGCTGATGTCGCTGGGCGGTCTGTTTGCGCAGGATCTGGTGGAGTGGGCCTCGGTCGCCACCTATCAGGCGGCCTCAGGCGGCGGTGCGCGCCACATGCGCGAACTGCTGACCCAGATGGGTATGCTGCACGACCACGTCGCACCGGCGCTACAGAATCCCGCTTCCGCGATCCTCGACATCGAACGCAGCGTCACGGACTTCACCCGTTCCGGCACGCTGCCGACCGATAACTTCGGCGTACCGCTGGCGGGCAGCCTGATTCCGTGGATCGACAAACAGCTGGAGAACGGCCAGAGCCGCGAAGAGTGGAAAGGCCAGGCGGAGACCAACAAGATCCTCGCCACCTCTAAGGTCATTCCGGTTGATGGCTTATGCGTGCGCGTCGGTGCGCTGCGTTGCCACAGCCAGGCGTTTACCCTGAAGCTGAAACGTGATCTGCCGCTGGCGGAGATTGAGCAGCTGCTGGCCTCTCACAATGAGTGGGTCAAAGTGGTGCCAAACGACCGTGAGCTGACGATGCGTGAACTGACGCCAGCCGCCGTCACCGGCACGCTGACTACGCCGGTGGGACGTCTGCGTAAACTCAATATGGGGCCGGAATATCTCTCCGCCTTCACGGTTGGCGACCAGCTGTTGTGGGGGGCGGCGGAACCGCTGCGCCGCATGCTGCGGTTGTTAATCGACTAACCCGTTTATCTCTTCTCAGGCCGGATTTATCCGGCCTTTTTTGTGTTTGCAGTACACTAAACAGTCTGTCGTTTCGCTTACGCAGTGATCGGCTTCCCTCTTTTTGCCGGTCGGTGAATAAATTTTTGCTTTCAGCCATGGCATCTGCCGCGACCAAGCTATGATTTAACAATGATGCGCCACAGGTGACTCTTTTGCTTTTCGGACTAACTGGTTGTGGTACACGGCAAAAACACTTTTTCCATGGAATGGCCTGACATCTTTTGTCGTCGTACGTATGGCTCAATGAAGAGCAGCGCAGGTGAAGCGCGACAGGTTGTGTCGCGTTCATTTCGGCTGCCAATTATCACAGGAAGAAAGTCATGTCAGAGCTTCCCGATCGCGAGGCGATCAATGCCCTTTTTGCGGGTAATTATGCCGACCCTTTTTCGTTACTAGGGATGCACCGAACTCAGCAGGGCCTTGAAGTCAGGGCGTTGCTTCCCGAAGCGCTTGAGGTGTGGGTTATCGAAACCTCCACCGGGCGTAAACTCGCCCAGCTGGCCTGTGAAGATGCCCGCGGCTTCTTCAGCGGGGTGATCCCGCGTCGTAAAAATCCTTTCCGCTACCAGCTGGCGGTCAACTGGCATGGCCAGCAAAACCTGGTGGATGATGCCTATCGCTTCGGACCGCTGTTGCAGGAGATGGATCTCTGGCTGCTGGCTGAAGGTACCCATCTGCGTCCTTACGAGACGCTGGGCGCACACGGCGCGGTGATCGACGGCGTCACCGGCACCCGCTTCTGTGTCTGGGCCCCGAACGCCCGGCGCGTCTCGGTGGTCGGCGATTTTAACTTCTGGGATGGCCGTCGTCATCCGATGCGTCTGCGACTGGAAATGGGCATCTGGGAGCTGTTTGTGCCGGGTGCGGTCAACGGCCAGCTCTATAAGTTTGAGATCATTGATGCTAACGGCGAGCTGCGCATCAAAGCGGACCCTTACGCCTTTGAAGCACAGATGCGGCCGCAAACCGCCTCGATGATCTGTGGCCTGCCTGAACCGGTCGAGATGAAAGCGGAGCGCAAGGCCGCCAACGGCTTTGACGCGCCGATCTCTATCTATGAAGTGCATCTCGGCTCCTGGCGACGTCACACCGACAACAACTTCTGGCTGAGCTACAAAGAGCTGGCTGAACAGCTGGTGCCCTACGTCAAAGAGATGGGCTTTACCCATATTGAACTGCTGCCGATCAACGAGCATCCGTTTGATGGCAGCTGGGGCTACCAGCCGCTGGGTATGTATGCGCCAACCCGTCGCTTCGGCACCCGAGATGAATTCCGCGCCTTTATCGATGCGGCCCATGACGCCGGTCTGAACGTGCTGCTCGACTGGGTGCCAGGCCACTTCCCCAGCGATGACTTTGGTCTGGCGAAGTTTGACGGCACCGAACTCTATGAGCACAGCGATCCGCGTGAAGGCTTTCACCAGGACTGGAATACCCTGATCTACAACTTTGGCCGCCGGGAAGTGAGCAACTACCTGTCGGGCAATGCGCTCTACTGGACGGAGCGTTTTGGCATCGATGGCCTGCGCGTCGATGCGGTGGCGTCGATGATCTACCGCGACTATAGCCGTAGCGAAGGGGAGTGGGTGCCGAATCAGTACGGTGGCCGCGAGAACCTGGAGGCGATCGAATTCCTGCGTTACACCAACCGCACCCTCGGCACGGTGGCGTCCGGTTCAGTGACGATGGCTGAAGAGTCTACCGACTATCCTGGCGTGACCCGTCCGACCGAAGGCGGCGGGCTGGGCTTCTGGTTCAAGTGGAACCTGGGCTGGATGCACGACACGCTCGACTACATGCAGGTCGATCCTATCTACCGCAAGCACCATCACAACCTGATGAGCTTCGGCATGATGTACAACTACACCGAAAACTTTGTGCTGCCGCTGTCGCATGACGAAGTGGTGCACGGCAAGCGCTCAATCCTCGACCGCATGCCAGGTGACGCCTGGCAGAAGTTTGCCAACCTGCGTGCCTACTACGGCTGGATGTGGGCCTTCCCCGGCAAAAAACTGCTGTTTATGGGCAACGAGTTTGCTCAGGGCCGCGAATGGAACCACGACGTCAGCCTCGACTGGCATCTGCTGGAGGGCGGTGACAACTGGCACCACGGCGTCCAGCGGCTGGTGCGCGATCTCAACCACACCTATCAGTACTACACGCCGCTGCATCAGCTGGACTTTGATCCCAATGGATTTGAGTGGCTGGTGGTCGATGACGCCGAGCATTCGGTGTTTGCGTTTGTGCGCCGCGACCGCGAAGGCAATGAGGTGATTGTGGTCAGTAACTTTACGCCGGTGCCGCGTCCGGGGTATCGCTTTGGCGTTAACCAGCCGGGTATCTGGCGCGAAGTGCTGAACACCGACCAGCATGACTATCACGGCAGCGACGTGCGCAACCCGCGCGTGCATACCGATGAGCAGCACAGCCACGGCCGGCCTCAGTCGCTGAGTCTGAACCTGCCGCCGCTGGCGACCGTCTGGCTGGTGCGGGAGGCCGAATGACCATCACCGCCGGAGATCCTCAACCGCTGGGTGCCAGTTATGATGGCAAAGGCGTTAACTTCACCCTGTTCTCACAGCATGCCGGGCGCGTTGAGCTTTGCCTGTTTGATGAGCAGGGCGTGGAGCAGCGCGCCGATCTGCCTGGCCGCAGCGGGGATATCTGGCACGGTTATGTTCCGGCGTTAAAACCGGGACAGCGCTACGGCTACCGGGTGCATGGCCCCTGGGCACCGCAGCAGGGACACCGCTTCAACCCGGCGAAACTGCTGGTCGATCCCTGCGCCCGCGCGGTTGAGGGCGACATCCCGGACGATCCGCTGTTTCAGGGCGGTGAGAGTGCGCCTGATCCCCACGACAACGCCGCGATTGCGCCTAAATCTGTGGTGGTGGCGGAAGACTTTGACTGGCAGGGCGACGTTGCCCCCGCCACGCCCTGGGGCAGAACGGTCATTTACGAAGCGCATGTGCGCGGTCTGACGCAGCGACACCCGGAAATTCCTGAAAAGCTGCGCGGGACTTACGCGGCGCTGGGCCATCCTGTTATGGTGGATTACCTGCGTCGTCTCGGTATTACTGCCATTGAACTGCTGCCGATTGCCCACTTCGCCAGTGAACCGCGTCTGTTACAGATGGGTCTCAGCAACTACTGGGGCTACAACCCCTTTGCGCTCTGGGCGGTCGACCCGCGTTACGCCTCCGGTCAGCCTGGCGTCACGCCGTTGCAGGAGTTTCAGCAGGCGGTGAAGAACCTGCACGCCGCCGGGATCGAGGTGCTGCTGGATGTGGTGTTCAACCACACCGCCGAACTGGATGAAATTGGCCCGACGGTGTCGATGCGCGGCATCGATAACGCCAGCTACTACTGGCTGGATGAGCAGGGCGGCTACCAGAACTGGACCGGCTGCGGCAACACCCTGAATATCCACCACCCGCAGGTGATGGCCTGGACTTTAGAGGCGCTGCGCTACTGGGTGCGGGTCTGTCACGTCGACGGCTTCCGTTTTGATCTGGCCCCGGTGCTGGGCCGCACGCCCGACTACCGGCGGGATGCGCCGCTGTTTGAGGCGATACGCGCCTGTCCGATGCTCTCTCAGGTCAAGCTGATTGCTGAGCCGTGGGACATCGGGCCTGACGGTTATCAGGTGGGCCGCTTTCCGCCACCGTTCGCCGAATGGAACGATCAGTTTCGCGATACCGCGCGGCGCTACTGGCTGCACGGCGGGTTAAGCAACGGCGAGTTTGCCCGCCGCTTCGCCGCCTCCAGCGATCTCTACCAGCATGATGACCGGCCGCCACACGCCACCATCAACCTGATCACCGCCCACGACGGCTTTACGCTGTGGGACGTGGTGAGCTTCGAGCGGAAACACAACGAAGCGAACGGCGAAGATAACCGCGATGGGCATGGCGATAACTACAGCCATAACCACGGCAAAGAGGGGCTCAACGTCAGCCATGACGTGATTGAGCGTCGCCGTCGCAGCGTGCGGGCGCTGCTGACCACACTGTTACTGTCGCAGGGCACGCCCATGCTGCTGGCCGGTGATGAGCGTGGCCACACGCAGCGCGGCAACAATAACGCCTACTGTCAGGACAACGCCCTGAGCTGGCTCGACTGGCAGGCCGATGAGCGGGGATTAGTCGGGTTTACCGCCGCACTGATTGCTCTGCGCCAGCGTATTCCGGCACTTATTGCCAATCGCTGGTGGCAGGAGGGTGACGGTAATGTGCAGTGGCTCAATAATCGTGGCCTGCCACTGCAATACGATGAATGGACAGAGGGGGTGCACAGATTGCAGATCCTGCTGTCCGGCCACTGGTTAATAACAATAAACGCCACGGATACGGTGAACGACATCGTGTTACCAGACGGAGAATGGCGTGCCCTTCCTCCTTTCGCCGGGGACGACAACCCCATCCTGCTGACTGTCTGGCATGGTCCCGCACACGGTGTGTGCGTGTTCCAAAAGCAATCATAAGGAGTCAGACATGGTTAAGTTAGATAGAACAGATCACCTGATGCTGGCTCGCCAGCTCCCTACACAGACGGTTGCTCTGATCCTCGCCGGCGGACGCGGCACGCGACTGGTCGATTTAACGGCTAAACGTGCCAAACCGGCGGTGCATTTCGGCGGCAAGTTCCGCATTATCGACTTTGCCCTCTCCAACTGCGTCAACTCCGGTATCCGACGGATTGGCGTGATTACTCAGTATCAGTCTCACACCCTGACTCAGCATATCCAGCGTGGCTGGTCGATCTTCAATGAAGAGATGAATGAGTTTGTGGATTTGCTGCCAGCGCAGCAGCGCTTTTCCACCGAACAGTGGTATCGCGGGACGGCGGATGCCGTAACGCAAAACCTTGATGTGATTCGCCGCTACCAGGCGCAATACATCGTGATCCTTGCCGGGGACCACATTTACAAAATGGACTATTCGCGCATGTTGCTGGACCACGTGGTGAATGAGGCGAAATGTACTATCGCCTGTTTACCGGTGCCGGTGCATGAAGCCACCGCGTTTGGCGTGATGGCCGTTGATGAAGAGAACATGGTGATCGACTTCGTCGAGAAACCGGCGCAGCCGCCGACCATGCCGGGTGATGATACCCAGGCGCTGGCCAGCATGGGCATCTACGTCTTCAACGCGGACTATCTCTACGAACTGCTGGAAGAAGATCTCCAGACGCCAGGCTCTAACCACGACTTCGGCAAAGATATTCTGCCGAAAATTGTGGCGCGCGGTGAGGGCTATGCCCACTCCTTCGCACTCTCCTGCGTGCAGAATGACGACAATGCACCGCCTTACTGGCGCGATGTCGGCACGCTGGAAGCCTACTGGCGTGCCAATCTCGATCTGGCCTCGGTGATGCCGGAACTCGACATGTATGACGTCAGCTGGCCGATCCGCACTCACATGGAGCCGCTGCCGCCCGCCAAGTTTGTTCAGGATCGTTCCGGCAGTCACGGGATGACCATGAACTCACTGGTTTCGGGGGGCTGCATCATCTCCGGTTCGGTGGTGGTCAATTCGGTGCTGTTCCCGCGGGTGCGCGTGAACTCCTTTTGTAATATTGATTCGACCGTGCTGCTGCCCGATGTGGTAGTCGGCAGATCGTGCCGTCTGCGTCGCTGTGTGATTGATCGCGCCTGCGAGTTACCAGAAGGCATGGTGATTGGCGAAAACCCGGATGAAGACAGTCGCCGGTTTCACCGTTCGGAAGAAGGGATCGTACTGGTAACCCGCGCCATGCTGGCTAAATTAGCCAAAGCGGGGCTGTAAGCGATAAGCGGAACTTACGCAATCGGCACGCGGAGCGTGCCGGATAACTTAATGAGGTCGAGGATGCAGGTTTTACATGTCTGTTCAGAACTTTTTCCGCTGCTTAAAACGGGCGGACTGGCTGATGTAGTCGGGGCATTACCTCAGGCACAGATTGCGGGTGGCACGGATACGCGGGTGTTACTGCCCGCTTTCCCCGCATTGCGCAAAGGCATACCTGATCTTCAGGTAGTGACCGAGCGGGAAACGTTTGCTGGTCACGTGCGATTACTGTTTGGTGAATTTAACGGTGTGGGCATCTATCTGATTGATGCCCCCGCGCTCTACGACCGTCCGGGTAGCCCATACCACGATGAGTCGCAGTTTGCCTATGTCGATAACTATCTGCGCTTCGCGCTGCTGGGCTGGGTGGGCTGTGAACTGGCGTGCGGTATGGACTCTATGTGGCGTCCCGATATTGTCCACGCCCACGACTGGCACGCCGGTCTGACCTGCGCCTATCTGGAAGCGCGTGGCCGTCCGGCAAAATCGGTGTTTACCGTGCATAACCTGGCGTACCAGGGACTGTTCTCGGCGCACCACATGGATGAGATTGGCCTGCCGTGGTCCTTCTTCAGCATGTATGGACTGGAGTTTTTCGGTCAGATCTCCTTCCTCAAGGCGGGACTCTATTACGCCGATCATGTGACGGCGGTCAGCCCGACCTACGCCCATGAAATTACCTCAGCCGAATTTGGTTACGGCATGGAAACCCTGCTGGCGCAGCGGATGCGGGAAGGCCGCCTCAGCGGCATCCTGAACGGCGTCGATCCCTCTATCTGGGACCCGGCCCACGATCTGCTGCTCAACGCCCGCTATAACCGTGATACCCTGGAAGCCAAAGCGGAAAACAAACGCCAGTTGCAGGTGGCGATGGGTCTCAAGGTCGACGACAAGGCGCCGGTATTCTGCGTCATCAGCCGTCTGACCAAACAGAAAGGGCTGGATCTGGTGCTGGAAGCGCTGCCGGGCCTGCTGGCGCAGGGCGGTCAGCTGGTGCTGCTGGGACAGGGCGACGCCGAACTGCAACAGGGCTTCCTGGCGGCGGCGGCGGAGCATCCGGGCAGCGTCGGCGTGCAGATTGGCTATCACGAAGCGTTCTCACACCGCATTGTCGGTGGTGCTGACGTGATTGTGGTGCCGAGCCGCTTCGAGCCCTGCGGCCTGACTCAGCTCTATGGCCTGAAGTATGGTACGTTGCCACTGGTACGCCGTACCGGCGGCCTGGCTGATACCGTCAACGACAGCTCGCTGGAGAACCTCGCCGATGGCATCGCCAGCGGATTCAGCTTTGAAGATGCCAACGCCTGGTCGCTGTTACGGGCGATCCGGCGCGCGTTTGTCTTGTGGTCCCGTCCTTCGCTGTGGCGTTACGTTCAGCGCCAGGCGATGGGGATGGACTTTAGCTGGCAGGTGGCGGCACAAGCCTACCGCGATCTCTACCAACGTTTGATGTAACGGACTGGGATACTGGATATGAATGCACCTTTCACATATGCCTCGCCAACGCTGACGGTGGATGCTTTAAAGCATTCGATTGCCTACAAGCTGATGTTTACCATCGGTAAAGATCCTTCGATCGCCAATAAGCATGAGTGGCTCAACGCCTCGCTGCTGGCGGTGCGCGACCGCATGGTGGAGCGCTGGCTGCGTTCCAGCCGCGCCCAGCTGTCGCAGGATGTCCGGCAGGTCTACTACCTGTCAATGGAGTTCCTGATGGGGCGTACCCTCGGCAATGCGCTGCTGGCGATGGGGATCTATGACGATCTCAACCAGGCGCTGGATGAGATGGGGCTGGATCTGGCCGAGCTGATGGAAGAGGAGAACGATCCGGGGCTCGGCAACGGCGGTCTCGGTCGCCTGGCGGCCTGTTTCCTCGACTCACTGGCGACGCTGGGTATGCCGGGTCGCGGCTACGGCATCCGCTACGACTACGGCATGTTCAAACAGAACATTGTGGAAGGTGAGCAGAAAGAGTCACCGGATTACTGGCTTGAGTATGGTAATCCGTGGGAATTCCAGCGTTTCAACACCCGTTACAAAGTGCGATTTGGCGGCCGGGTGCAGCACGAAGGTGCGAAGGTGCGCTGGCTGGAGACCGAAGAGATTCTGGCGATGGCCTACGATCAGATCATTCCCGGCTTCGATACCGACGCCACCAACACCTTACGGCTGTGGGGCGCGCAGGCGAGTAACGAGATCAACCTCGGTAAGTTCAACCAGGGCGACTACTTTGCGGCGGTGGAAGATAAAAACCACTCTGAAAACGTGTCGCGGGTGCTCTACCCGGATGACTCGACCTACTCCGGTCGTGAGCTGCGTCTGCGCCAGGAATATTTCCTGGTCTCCGCCACCGTGCAGGACATTCTCAATCGTCACTGGCGGATGCACCAGACCTGGGACAACCTGGCGGATAAGATCGCCATTCACCTGAATGATACCCACCCGGTGCTGGCGATCCCGGAGCTGATGCGCCTGCTGATCGACGAACATAAATTCAGCTGGGATAACGCCTTTGACGTCTGCTGTCAGGTCTTCTCCTACACCAACCATACGCTGATGAGCGAAGCGCTGGAGACCTGGCCGGTCGATATGATCGGCAAGATCCTGCCGCGCCACCTCAGCATCATTTTTGAAATTAACGACTTCTTCCTGAAAACCATCCAGGACTACTACCCGGATGACTGGGATCTGCTGTCGCGTATTTCGATCATCGACGAGAACGACGGGCGTCGGGTGCGCATGGCGTGGCTGGCGGTGGTGGTCAGCCACAAAGTGAACGGGGTGTCAGAGCTGCACTCCAATCTGATGGTGCAGTCGCTGTTTGCCGACTTCTCCCGACTCTTCCCCGGCCGTTTCTGCAACAAAACCAACGGCGTCACCCCGCGTCGCTGGCTGGCGCTGGCCAATCCGGCGCTGTCAGAGGTGCTGGACGAGGAGATCGGCCGCAACTGGCGTACCGATCTCAGCCAGCTGAGCGAGCTGAAAGCGCAGCTCGACTACCCGGCCTTTATTGAAAAAATCGCTATCGCCAAGCATCAGAACAAGCGTCGGCTGGCGGACTGGGTGGCGAAGAATCTGGATGTGGTACTCGACCCGAACGCGCTGTTCGATGTGCAGATCAAGCGTATCCATGAGTACAAACGCCAGCTGCTGAACGTGCTGCATGTGATCACCCGCTACAACCGCATCAAAGCCGATCCGCAGGCGGAGTGGGTGCCGCGCGTGAATATCTTTGCCGGTAAGGCCGCCTCCGCCTACTACGTCGCCAAGCAGATTATTCATCTGATCAACGATGTGGCGAAGGTGATCAACAACGATCCGCAGGTGAAGAACAAGCTGAAAGTGGTCTTCATCCCGAACTACAGCGTGAGTCTGGCGCAGATCATTATTCCGGCGGCCGATCTCTCGGAGCAGATCTCTACCGCCGGTACGGAAGCGTCCGGCACCAGTAACATGAAGTTTGCGCTGAACGGGGCCTTAACCATCGGCACCCTGGACGGGGCTAACGTCGAGATGCTGGAGCACGTGGGCGAAGAGAACTTCTTTATTTTCGGTAATACCACGCCGCAGGTCGAAGCGCTGCGTCAGCAAGGCTACAACCCGCGCGACTACTATGAGGGCGACGAGGAGCTGCATCAGGTGCTGACCCAGATCGCCTCCGGCGTCTTCAGCCCGCAGGACCCAGGCCGCTACCGTAACCTGTTCGATTCGCTGGTGAATTTTGGCGATCACTACCAGGTGCTGGCGGATTACCGCAGCTATATCGACACCCAGGATAAAGTGGACGCGCTCTACCGCAAACCGGAAGAGTGGCAACGCCGTGCGGCTCAGAATATCGCTGGCATGGGCTACTTCTCGTCAGACCGCACCATTCAGGAGTATGCCGATGAGATCTGGAATATCTCGCCGGTAAGACTGTAACGCGCGGCTGATCGCCGGTGATCATCACCTCTCGCGGCGGCCGGTCTTATCCGGCCGCCGCTTTTTCTGCCGTTCTCTCCGCCCGCAATACCCTCTGAGTCTCATCCCTGCGCGCCAGATCATTACCCCCGCACTCAGATAATGGCTATCATGCGGGAAAGCCACCTCACCCTACAGGCACCGCGCAGCAGATGAGTGACAATATCAACCAGGAAATTACCTTCCGTAAGCTCAGCGTTTTTATGATGTTTATGGCGAAAGGCAATATCGCCCGCACCGCGGAAGCGCTGGAACTGAGCAGCGTCAGCGTCCATCGCGCCCTGCATACGCTGGAAGAGGGCATCGAATGCCCGCTGTTTATCCACAAAGGGCGCAATCTGGTGCCGCTGCCTGCGGCCTGGACGCTGCTGGAGTATTGTCGTGACGTCACCGCCCTGATGGGCAAAGGCATTGAAGAGGCGCGCAAGATCGCGGGCATCGGCTGCGGTCGCCTGCGGCTCGGCACGCTCTACTCGCTGACCCTGGAGACCATCCCCCGGCTGATCATGGGCATGAAGCTGCGCCGCCCCACGCTGGAGCTGGATCTGACGATGGGGTCGAATCAGATGCTGCTGAACATGCTGGAGGATGACGCGCTGGATGCGATTCTGATCGCCACTGACGATGGTGAACTCAGCGACGCCCATTTCGACGTGATCCCGCTGTTTGACGACAATATCTTTCTGGCCGCACCCGCCGGGGAGCCGCTCGACAGAACCTGCGGGGTCGATCTGCGTGATTATGCCGGGCGCGATTTTGTCTCGCTGGCGGAGGGATTTGCCACCTACGCAGGTTTTCAGGAGGCGTTTCAGGTGGCCGGGTTCGAACCACAGGTGGTCACCAGGGTGAATGACATCTTCTCGATGATCAGTCTGGTGCAGGCGGGCATGGGACTGGCGCTGATCCCCGGCCGGATGAAGAAAGTCTATGAAACCAGTATTCAGCTGCTGCCGCTGGCGGAGCCTTACCAGATGCGTCAGCAGATTTCGATTGTCTACTCGCACCGCCGCGAACGCGATGCTGACCTGCTGGCACTGGCGGCGGAAGGGCGGATGTATGCCCGCAGCCTTACTGACTCAGCCGTTTAGCCAGATGCAGCGCCACCTCAACGCTGTTGCGCTCCAGGCAGATCGCTTCACCCTGCCAGCCAGCCTGTAGCGTCAGGCCGGTCAGCACATTGCCGGGCGGCATCTCAATCGCCAGCCGGGCGTCGCGCTGATTGGCGGAGACGATGGCATCGTTCCACTGCACGGTGCGCGCCATATTAAACGCCAGGTCGTCGGCGATCTTCTCCGGCTGCCAGATAACCCGCGCGGTTGAGCCGCTGAGATAGGCGCAGGTGGGGCGGGTGAGGCGCACCGACGCAAACGCCTGGGCCAGCCTGGCGGCAGGCTTCGCCAGCAGCGCGCAGTGCGACGGCACGCTCACCGCCAGTTTAACCGCTTTACTTGCACCGGCCTCCAGCGCCCGCTGCGCCACCCGCGCCATATCCTCATCCCGTCCGGCAATCACGATCTGCGTTTCCGCATTCAGATTGGCGATGTAGATGTTGCTGCCGGGCAGCAGTTTCTCCAGACGACCGAGCGTGAGGCCGGCGATCGCGGTCAGGCCATATCCCTGCGGATAAGCCTGCTCCATCAGATCGCCGCGCAGCGCGACCAGCCGCAGGGCGTCGCTAAAATCGAGCGCACCCGCGATCACCGCGGCGGGAAACGCGCCAATCGACAGGCCGCTGACGATGTCTGGTTTCAGCCCGCGGCGGATAAGCTCACGCGCCCAGGCGACGCCGCAGATCAGCAGAGAGAGCTGCACCGCGCGGGTATGGCGCAGCGCGTCGGCGCTGTCGAGGTGGTCAGTTTCATCGCCCAGCACCGCCCGCACGCGGCTTAACAGCGCCTCGCCGTCGGGCAGCTGTTGCAACATGCCGGGACGCTGAGTGCCCTGGCCGGGAAAGGTAAAGAGTATTTTCATTGCGGCTCCCTGCTCCAGGGTGAAGCGGTCACTATCGGTCCGGTGGCGGTTTTGACCAGTACCCGGCTCGCACGCAGCCATTCGCTGAGTGCGAAAGCGCCCAGCGGCGTTTCCACCTGGGTATCGACCCGGCAGGCCAGGGCGTCGGTCTCTCTCTGCCACTGTTGCAGTGCGTCGCGCGCCAGTGGTTCTGGCGCGCGAATAACTAAATCGAGATCGCTGGCGCTATGCAGCGTGGGCTGCTGCGTCGCCAGGGCATAACCGGTACTGCCGGTGATGCCCCAGCGCCACGGCCAGCGGCGCTCGCTGAGCGCCAGCGCCGCGCTGACCGGCGCATAAGCGCTAAACGGTGACGCCAGCAACAGCGCGCGCGCGGCCAGACTCTCCGGGGTGAAAACACGAACGACAGCGGCGACATCGACCCATCCGGCGGCACGCTGTTCGCGTCGCTCACCGCGAACCCCCACCGGAATCAGTCCGGTTTCACTCCTGTCGCGCCGCACCACCACCGGCAGGCCGGGATGCCAGATCTCGCTGACCCAGGGCTCACTAATGGCGGCTAAGGCGTTGCTGTTACGCAGCCAGAGCAGATCGTGGGGGCGCGGCGCAGAGGTCATATCAGAGTCCTGATGTCAGCGTAATGAACAGAGGTAACGATAAAATACACAACAGTGAACTTAACAGCAGTACGGCTTCAGCATCTGGCGACTGAACGCCAAAGCGGTTGCCGAACACCACGCCAAAGAAACCGGCCGACAGCGCAATCATCATAATCGCGGTAATCGCCACTGAACCGTGCAGACCCAGCGCCAGCACCAGACCCCAGGCGATCAGCGGCTGAATCAGCAGTTTGGTCACCGTACCCAGGCCCACCACCGCATTGAATTTCAGCTTGCGTGCCGAGAGGATCACGCCGGTCAGGAACAGCGCCGCAGCGGTCGCGGCCAGGCCCAGCGGTTTAATCGCGGCCAGCAGCAGGTCGGGCATTTTAACCCCCAGCGCCGACAGCACCACGCCGATCAACGGTCCCATCACGATCGGTTTTTTCAGTGAGCGCCACATCAGCACCGGCAGCATAGCCAGCGTGGAACCGTGCTGGTTACCGGCGGCAAACGCTTTTTCGCGTTCCAGGATCAGCAGGCAAAACGGCGTCAGCAGCACTGAGCCACAGGCGATAGCCACCGCCACCGAGAGCGAGGTCGCCCCATTTTCACCCAGCACGCTGGCCAGAATCGGCAGGCCCAGCGCGGCGTAGTTGGGCAGCGCCACGGTCAGCGTCAGCACGGCCGCATCCTGCGGTGATTTTTTGAAAACTTTGGTGGCAATAAAATAGATAGCCGCGTAGGTGATCCACATCGCGCCGGTAATCACCACAATCAGCGGCCATTGCGCCACAATACCCGCCCACGGCGTCTGAACCGTGGCGCTGAACAGCGCGGCGGGCAGGGCGAAATCCATCACAAAAATATTCAGCAGTGAAACGTCTTTATTGTTGACCATTCCGGCCTTACCGGCCCAGAAACCCAGCAGCATAATCACAAAGATTGGAGCAAGAGCATGAACAATTATATAAATCATAAATCACCTGTATTTAAGAAAGAATTCTCTACTAACAGCGATTTTTTATAATTCTGAAAGCGGCCACTGCTGCGAGGCGCGCGGTTACACGCGCCCCGTCAGACCGGTTTCGGCAGGTTTTTTTATTATTTAATTACCAGGTCGCGCGCATCCGCTCGCGCACCAGGGAGGAGCTGTGACGGTTGGTGGCACCCAGGCGGTTTTTCAGCGTAGGGTCCTGACGCGCATCGCTGATGGCTTTGTGCAGGGCAATCTCCACCATCGCCAGATCGGCGTCGGAAGGGGCGTCGGGATCCGCCACATTCAGCAGATCGGAGAGCAGACCCAGGGTGGCGAAGTTATTCACGTCGTAGGCCATCGGTGGAATGGTGGCGGCCAGCTTCTCGAGCGCCTCCACGGAACGCAGGGTGATCCGCGCCGCGGACTCTTTGCCCATCGCATGCACCAGCACGCCCTGATCGTTTAGCGCAATCAGACGGTTAGCCTGATAGCCGTGCGCCAGAAACGCACCGGACATCGCTTTGCCGACAATCAGACCAATCACCGGATGACCGGCCAGCCGTGCTTTGGCATAGGCACCGGCGGCACCGGCCAGCGCCTGATGAATGCCGAACGCCTCTTCACGGCGGCCATAGGCCTGGCTCGGCACGTCGATCACCGCCACTATCGGGCGTTTCACGGCGCTGTTTTTGTCCTCTTCCAGCGTTTCATTCACCACTTTCGCCAGCGTCCAGCCCTCCAGCAGGCCGACTTCACCGCGGGCGGCGCGGGGATAGTGATTCTCTGCGTCCGGCACCACGGCGATAAAGCGTACGCTTTCGCCATTGAGCTGACCGTCAGCCACCTGAACCGAGGCGCAGAGGCCACTGAGACGCTGCGCGTTGGGTGCGAGTTTTTCCAGCCAGGTTGCACCGCGGCTGTTTGTCTGACTCATTATTTCTCCTCCCGGGCGAAAAGCTGTTTAATCTGCGCCGTGTCGGCCTGTAAACGGGTGTCGAACTGGCTCAGGCGGGGCAGGAAATCAGCATATTTATCACTGCGGTGCTGGGCCGGAACGCCCTGCGCAATGCACTGGTTCATGGCGGTTTTCACCGCGTTGATGCCGTCGTCAACCAGCGCGTCGACCAGGCCGCTGGCGTAGCGGATTTCGCCGCCGGTCATGCTCCAGATAAAGGGACGATCGCGCGAGTCATACTCTTCAATTCCCGCTTCCTGCTCAATCACCTGCGGACCGTTCAGTCCCAGACGGGCTTCACGGGTCACAATCAGGTAGCTGCACAGCGCGGCGGCGATCGACATGCCGCCAAAGCAGCCGACGGTGCCGCTGATAATGCCGATAACCGGGGTATAGCGACGCAGATCGACAATCGCGGCATGAATATCGGCTATCGCCGCCAGGCCGAGATTCGCCTCCTGCAACCGCACGCCACCGGTCTCCAGGCAGAGTACCGCCTGCGTCGGGATGCCGTTGCGGTTATCTTCCGCCGCCAGTTCCAGCGCCGCCGCCATTTTCGCGCCAGAGACTTCCCCCATGCTGCCGCCCTGGAAAGTGCCTTCAATCGCGATCACCACGGCAGACTGGCCGTTCAGCGTACCGCGCGCCACCACCATGCCGTCATCGGACTGCGGCACCACGCCCTGCGGGGCGAGCCACGGCGACATAATGCCCTCAAACGGGTCGAGCAGTTCGCGGTAGCTGCCCGCATCCAGCAGCGTCCGGGCGCGTTCACGGGCCCGTAATTCAATAAAGCTGGCATCGTTACGCATGGCTCACCTCTTCAAAAACCTGTTCAATACGGATGCGTGCGACGCCGGGCGTGGCACCAAAATCGTGAATAACCAGCTCTCCGGCGGGCAGGCCGTTGATTAAATTCAGGCGGTCAAACAGCGCTTTCCAGCGGGCTTCGCTGTTATCCAGTGAGGTGGTGATCTCAATGCGCAGTGTGTCGCCTTCCGTTGCGGTGTAGAGCACTTCCATATCACCGGAACCGACAACCCCGGCCAGCGCTCTGCCACTGAGCAGGCGACCGGCAGGTATAGATAATGTGATGTGTTCCATAACGACCTCTAAAAAAAAGAATGGTTGGGTGTCGAACAGACCCGGTCGATAAACAGCGTCGCGGCCAGCAGATCGGCGGCCCCGCCGGGCGAGGCGTTAAGCGCCAGCATACGCTGGTCCAGCTTTGCCAGCGCCACCTTGCCGTTCACGGTGCGGCAGCCGCCCGCCAGTAATACGGCGCGCGCCCCCTGCTGCATGGTCTCCAGTCCGGTCATGCCGGCGCGGGAGAGGACGCAGGTATCGCTGAGCGAGGTCATGATCGCCATCAGCGCATCCAGCCGGGCTTCGCTTTCGCTGGCACCCACCGCCCGGCTGCCCAGCAGCTGCGGCAGCGCCAGCTTCATCACGTGAGGAAACGCCTGTTGCGCCTCTTCGCGTGCGCCGGGCACCTGATAGCGGTGCGTCGCTTTCAACCCTTTACTGAACAGCTTTGGCGCGGCGCGGTCGGGCAGGCTGGCCAGCGCTGCCGCCGTGGCGGTCAGCTGATCGGGACGGGCAGTGCCACCGTGCATCGCGGCGGCGCTGACCAGCAGCCCCAGCGCCCAGATGGCTCCGCGATGGGTGTTGACGCCGCCGGTGGCCGCCATCATCTGCTGCTCACCGTCGCGGCCCAGACGACCCACGGTTTCACGCAGGGCAATATCGGCGGGACGCAGCCAGCTATGGCGGGCCAGCGCCAGAAAGGCCGGCACCAGGCTGTGAGCGGAACGCTCCATCAGCGCCAGTGTCAGATCCTGATGCGCGCCGTTTCCCCGACTGTCTACCAGACCCGGCTTTGGACTCAGGCGGGCTTCATCGAGCAGACAATCGCGTGCAAGGATTGCCAGCTGACTGGCCTGCGCCTCGCTTTGGGTCTGTGACAGGAGTTTCATTACCAGCTCCGGAATTTAGCGGGCGGGTTGTAAAGGCCATCTGACCATTCGACCAGGTCAGCCACGCTGCCTGCCGCCAGCAGGGAGCGGGTGGCATCGGAGCGGCGGATACCCATATCTTCCGGGTAGGCCACTTTGCCGCTTTTACGCAGGGCGGCGACCCGTGCCGCGTCCACGCCCAGCCCGATGTCGGTGATGCCGGCTACGGCGGCGACCATGGCGCGACGCTCTTCCAGGCTCTCGGCGCGGTAGAGATAGGCGATGCCCTCTTCGGTCAGTACATGCGTCACGTCATCGCCGTAGATCATTACCGGCGCCAACGGCATACCGGAGGATTTCGCGACTTCAACCGCATCAAGGGTTTCAACGAAGGTCGGTTTCGCCCCGGCCTGGAAGGTCTCGACCATCTGCACCACCAGCTTTTTGCCGCGCTGCATCGGGTCTGGCTCGGTGATCATATTCAGCCAGGCGGGCGTGGCGTGACGGCGGCCGTGGGGATCGTGTCCCATGTTTGGCGCGCCGCCGAAGCCGGAGAGACGGCCACGGGTCACGGTAGAGGAGTTCGCCAGTCCATCAACCTGAAGGGTCGCGCCGATAAACATATCGACCGCATACTGGCCTGCCAGCTGACAGAAGGCGCGGTTAGAGCGCATTGAGCCGTCGCTGCCGGTAAAGAAGATGTCCGGGCGGGCACGGATATACTCCTCCATCCCCAGCTCACCGCCGAAGCAGTGCACGCTCTCCACCCAGCCGCTCTCAATCGCCGGGATCAGCGTCGGATGCGGGTTGAGTGCCCAGTGCTTACAGATTTTACCTTTCAGACCGAGCTGTTCGCCGTAGGTGGGCAGCAGCAGCTCAATTGCGGCGGTGTTAAACCCGATACCGTGATTCAGCGACTGCACCTGATGTTCAGCGTAGATGCCTTTAATCGCCATCATCGCCATCAGGATATGCTCCTGCTTGATCAGGCGCGGGTCGCGGGTAAACAGCGGTTCGATAAAGAACGGTTTGTCGGCCACCACGATAAAGTCGATCCAGGAGCCGGGAATATCGACGCGCGGCAGGTCGGTCTCGTCATCGACCAGTTCATTGACCTGGGCTATCACGATACCGTCACGGAACGCGGCGGCCTCCACCAGCGCCGGGGTATCTTCAGTGCTCGGACCGGTGTAGAGGTTGCCTTTGCGGTCCGCTTTATAACCGGCAATCAGCGCCACGTTCGGGCAGAGGTCAACATAGAGACGGGAATAGAGTTCGATATAGGTGTGGATCGCGCCAATTTCCAGCTGACCATCCTGCAACAGCTGAGACATACGCAGGCTCTGCGGGCCGGAGAAAGAGAAGTCGAGTTTGCGGGCAATGCCTTTTTCGAAAATATCGAGGTGTTCGCTGCGGCCGACGCTCGGCATAATCATATGCAGGTCGTGAACTTTGGCCGGATCAACCTCCGCCAGGGTACGGGATAAAAAGTCAGCCTGTTTCTGGTTATTCCCTTCCAGCACCACGCGGTCGCCCGGTGCAATTAATTTTTCCAGTGCTTCTGTGGCTCTTTCTACAGGAATGACTTTGCCATCAAGGGGGAAGGAAGCGAGACGACGCGCTTTTTCACTGCGGCGTGTGTTCCATTCCCGGGCAGGCGTTTGGCCTGTGTTCATTTCAACCTCCTGATTAGAACAGCTGTTGTTTCGTTTATGCTGAGTGAAGTCTGTGCTTTCTTAATAGGTGGTTCAATTAAGCAAAAAAACGAAACGTTATGTTTAAGGTAACAATGGCGTGGCAGCGGGACGAAGCGAGCAGGGAGCAAACGTTGAGTATAGAGTCAGACCGCAGAGAGGGTGGCAGTGGGGAGGGAGTGTGTTTAATAACAATAAAAAAAGCAGGCCGAAGCCTGCTTTCTGATTTATTCGATCACGCCAGATTATGACGCCAGCGACAGCGCCGGTTTTGCTTTCGCCGCCAGCCATTCGGCCACGCGCGCCTGCTGCTCTTTGGTCAGCCACATGCCCTGTTTGGTGCGACGCCAGATAGCGTCATCCAGTTCCCGTACCCACTCATGCTGCACCAGGTAGCGCAGCTCAGCTTCATAAAACTCGTGACCAAAGTTCTCACCCAGGTCATCCACACTTTTCGCCCCGGCTAACAGGGTTTCGGTGCTGCTGCCGTAGGTGCGTGAGAAGTGACGCGCCATATTTTCGCTGATAAACGGATAGCGGCGACGCAGGCTGGCCGCGTAATCTTCACGGGTGCCAGAGATATTGCCGCCCGGCAGCACGCAGTTTTTCGTCCAGGCCGGACCGGCGTTGGGATAGTACTTCGCCAGTTTCTCCAGCGCATGCTCCGCCAGCTTGCGATAGGTGGTCAGCTTGCCGCCGAACACCGACAGCAGCGGGGCCTGACCGTTATCGTCGCGCACATCCAGGGTGTAATCACGGGTGATCGCCTGCGGTGAATCAGACTCATCATCACACAGCGGACGCACACCGGAATAGGACCAGACAATATCGTCAGCGGTCAGCTGCTTTTTAAAGTGTCCATTGAACACTTTCAGCAGGTAGTCGGTTTCGCTGTCATCGATGTGGACGTTTTTCGGATCGCCTTTGTACTCCACGTCGGTGGTACCGATGATGGAGAACTCATCCATCCACGGAATAACAAACACGATGCGGTTATCTTCGTTTTGCAGGATATAGGCCTGCTTCTCGTTGTGAACGCGCGGCACCACAATGTGGCTGCCTTTGATCAGACGGATACCGTAGGGTGATTTCAGCTTCAGGCTGTCGTCGAACAACTGCTTGACCCACGGGCCCGCAGCGTTGACCAGGCCTTTGGCCTGCCAGGTATAGGTTTTGCCGCTGTCGACATCTTCCGCTTCCACCTTCCACAGACCGCCTTCACGCCAGGCGCGGGTCACGCGGGTACGGGTACGCACTTCACCGCCACGCTTCACCACTTCCTGCGCGTTCAGTACCACCATACGGGCGTCATCGACCCAGCAGTCGGAATATTCGAATCCGCGCGTGATTTCCGGCTTCAGGGCCGAATCCGCGCCAAAACGCAGGCTCTTACTGCCTGGCAGACTGGTGCGTTTGCCCAGATGGTCATACATAAACAGGCCGGTACGGATCATCCATGCCGGACGCAGATGCGGACGGTGCGGCAAGCGGAAACGCATCGGGAACGCCAGGTGCGGGGCCATTTTCAGCAGTACTTCACGCTCCGCCAGCGCCTCGCTGACCAGACGAAACTCGTAATGTTCGAGGTAGCGCAAGCCGCCGTGGATCAGTTTTGAACTGGCAGAGGAGGTCGCGCAAGCCAGATCCCGCGCCTCCAGCATTAACACCGACAGTCCGCGTCCTGCAGCGTCTGCTGCAATGCCGGCACCGTTGATGCCGCCGCCGATCACGATCAGGTCTTTGGTTTCCACGTCATCTCCTCCGATGTTCGGAATAGTTCTCTAATGTTCGTTTTCGAGCATAATCATAATCGCAAACCAACATTTACGCCAGCATTTAACCAGCTAAAAACAATTTTGCGTGATATAGCTAACATTATCTCCACCAAAAAAAGAGATAGCCGTAACGATTGTCGGGTTATCGGCGCGGATTCTCGGGTTACACTAGCTGCCATTGTGACGACAGATGAGAGACCCGATGGAAACGTTCGAATGTATTGATGTGCAGCAGGCGCAGGCGCGTCTGACGCAGGGCGCCCTGCTGGTGGATATTCGTGATCCGCAAAGTTTCGCGCTGGGCCATGCCGCGGGCGCGCTTCATCTGACCAACAGCAACCTCAGCGAGTTTGTCAGCGAGGCGGATCGCAGCCTGCCGGTGCTGGTAATGTGCTATCACGGCATCAGCAGTAAAAGTGCGGCGCAATATCTGCTGCAACAGGGCTTTAGCGCCACCTATAGCATTGATGGCGGTTTTGACGCCTGGCGTGCCGCGTTCCCGCAGCAGGTTGCGCAGGGCAGTGAATAACCCGCTGCCCGCCACAGGAAGAGTGACTGATGCGTATTACCCAATTTAATCAGCCGCGCATGGCGCAGGCCTTTGTGGATTACATGGCCACGCGCGGCGTGACGCTGCGTATTGAGCATGAAAACCACTACGTCATCATGCTGGATGATGAAAGTCAGCTGCCGATGGTCGAAAACGAACTTCAGCAGTTTATGCAGGACCCCAACCATCCGCGCTATCAGGCCGCCAGCTGGCACAGCGGTAAAACCGACAGCGGCCTGCGCTATGAGCGCAGCAATATCTGGGCGAATATTCGTGAGCGCGCCGGCCCGCTGACCATGACGGTGATGCTGCTCTGTATCGCGGTCTTTATTCTGATGCAGGTGATGGGCGATCAGACCGTGATGGCGTGGCTCGCCTGGCCGGATGCTGACCAGCATCTTCAGGTCTGGCGCTGGTTCAGCCATGCGCTGCTGCACTTCTCTCTGCTGCACATCCTGTTCAACCTGATGTGGTGGTGGTATCTCGGCGGCGCGGTGGAGAAGCGGCTCGGCAGCGGCAAGCTGTTTGTGATTATGGTGATTTCGGCGCTGCTCAGCGGCTGGATGCAGGCGAAGTTCAGCGGCATCTGGTTTGGCGGCCTGTCGGGGGTGGTCTATGCCCTGATGGGTTACTGCTGGCTGCGCGGTGAACGCGACCCCGACAGCGGCATTTATCTGGAGCGGGGATTGATCGGTTTTGCGCTGGTCTGGCTGGTAATCGGCTGGTTTGGCGTATTGGGTCTGGCTATTGCTAACGCGGCGCACGTCGCGGGTCTGCTGGTGGGACTGGCGATGGCGCTGGTGGACACGCGCAATATTAGGCGCCGTTAGCACCGGCCTGGCAGCATTAAGCGGGTTAACAGGAGAGGAACGTGAAGCAGACGCAACGTCATGATGCGATTATCGATTTAGTCCGTCGTCAGGGATATGTCAGTACCGAGGAGCTGGTGGATCATTTTGAGGTCAGCCCGCAAACCATTCGTCGCGATCTGAACGATCTGGCCGATCAGAACAAAATTCAGCGCCATCACGGCGGCGCGGCGCTTCCCTCCAGCTCTGAGAATACCGCCTGGCACGATCGTAAAATGATGTGGTCAGCGGAGAAAGCGCGCATCGCCCAGCGCGTGGCCAGCCAGATCCCGGATGGGGCCACGCTGTTTATCGACATTGGCACCACGCCGGAAGCGGTGGCGCATGCGCTGCTTAACCACAGCGACCTGCGGGTGGTCACCAACAACCTCAACGTGGCGATGCTGCTGATGGGCAAGCCCGACTTCCGGGTGATTATCGCGGGCGGCGAAGTGCGGACCCGCGATGGGGCGGTGATGGGCGAAGCGACGCTCGACTTTATTTCGCAGTTCCGGCTCGACTACGGCATCCTCGGGATCAGCGGGATTGATATGGATGGTTCGCTGCTGGAGTTCGACTACCACGAAGTGCGCACCAAGCGGGCGATTATCGAAAATTCGCGCTGCGCGATGCTGGTGGTGGATCACTCGAAGTTTGGCCGCAATGCGATGGTCAACCTCGGCAACATGAGCCTGCTGGACTACCTCTACACCGACAAGATGCCGCCTGCCAGCGTGATGAAAGTGATTGAACAGCATGAGGTTCATCTCGAACTCTGCTGATTTCTGCCACGCCAGCCGCCCGGCTGGCGTTTTTCTTTGATAGTTGTCGCTTTTTCCCCTACTCCCGTCTTTACTTAATCGGTTGCTGACAACCCGTTGCCAGCCCGTGCGCTTGCTATTTTTGCTTCACCTTATTGCGTAACAGAAGGGAGTAATATGCCGCAGCAAAAATTTAATAAAGCCCGTTTTAACGCCGCGTTAACCCGCCAGTGGCAGCAGCTGAGCCTCTCCTCCCCCCAACAGATGACCGCGCATCAGGCGTGGCACGCGGTCAGCGCCGCACTGGCGGAACTGCTGGCCGCGCAGCCCGTCCCGCGTCCTGCCGAGGGGCAGCGTCACGTCAATTATCTGTCGATGGAGTTTCTCACCGGCCGCCTGACCGGTAACAATCTGCTCAATCTCGGCTGGTATGATGAGGTGAAAGCGGTGCTGGCGGAGCAGCAGCTCGACTTAACCGAACTGCTGGAGCAGGAGGTCGATCCGGCGCTGGGCAACGGCGGGCTGGGGCGGCTGGCGGCCTGCTACATGGACTCGATGGCGACGGTGGGCCAGTCCGCCACCGGCCACGGGCTCAACTATCAGTATGGCCTGTTTCGCCAGTCGTTCCTGGAGGGACAGCAGATTGAAGCGCCCGATGAGTGGCAGCGCGATCGCTATCCGTGGTTCCGCCACAACGCGGCGCTGGATGTGACGGTGGCGATGGGCGGTCGGGTCGAGAAGCTGGAGACGGGCGGCGTGCACTGGCAGCCCGATTTCACGCTGCGCGGCGAGGCCTGGGATCTGCCGGTTATCGGCTATCGCAACGGCGTTACGCTGCCGCTGCGGCTGTGGCAGGCGACCGCGATTCAGCCTTTCGATCTCACCGCGTTTAATGACGGTCACTTCCTCCAGGCTGAGCAGCCCGGCATCGAGGCGGCAAAACTGACCAAAGTGCTCTATCCCAATGACAATCATCAGGCCGGGAAGCGGCTGCGCCTGATGCAGCAATATTTTCAGTGCGCCTGTGCGGTGGCGGATATTCTGCGCCGTCACCATCTGGCGGGACGCAGCATTCATAGTCTGCCCGACTTCGAAGTGATCCAGCTCAACGACACCCATCCCACCATCGCCATCCCGGAGATGCTGCGCCTGCTGCTGGATGAGCATCAGCTGAGCTGGGATGCGGCGTGGCAGATCACCAGCCGCTTATTCGCCTACACCAACCACACCCTGATGCCGGAAGCGCTGGAGCGCTGGGATGAGAAGCTGATGCGCAGCCTGCTGCCGCGTCACATGCTGATCATCAAAGAGATCAATCAGCGGCTGAAAAAGCAGGTGAAGCAGCGCTGGCCGGGCGACAAAGCGATGTGGCACAAGCTGGCGGTGGTGGCGGACGGACAGGTGCGGATGGCCAATCTCTGCGTGGTCAGTGGCTTTGCGGTTAACGGCGTGGCGGCGCTGCACTCCCGCCTGGTGGTGAGCGATCTCTTCCCGGAGTATCACCAGCTCTGGCCGCAAAAATTCCATAACGTCACCAACGGCATTACGCCGCGTCGCTGGCTGAAGCAGTGCAATCCGGCACTGGCCGGGCTGATTGATGAGACGCTGAAAACCGAGTGGGTTAACAACCTGGAGGCGTTAAGCGGTCTGGAGCCGTACGCCGACGATCAGGCGTTCCGGCAGCGCTATCGCAGCATTAAGCAGCAGAACAAAGCGCAGCTCACGGAGTATATCGCCCGGCACACCGGCATTATCGTTAACCCGGCGGCGCTGTTCGATGTGCAGATCAAACGGTTGCATGAGTACAAACGCCAGCATCTCAGCCTGCTGCACATTCTCTACTGCTATCAGCGGCTCTGTCACAACCCGGACGATCTCACCTTTACCCCACGGGTCTTTCTGTTCGGAGCCAAAGCCGCGCCCGGCTACTACCTGGCGAAAAATATTATCTACGCCATTAACAAGGTGGCGGAGGTGGTGAACAACGATCCGCGGGTTGGCGACAGGCTCAAAGTGGTGTTTATCCCTGACTACCGCATCACCGTGGCGGAGATGATGATCCCGGCCGCCGATCTCTCCGAGCAGATCTCCACCGCCGGTTATGAAGCCTCCGGCACCGGTAATATGAAGCTGGCGTTAAACGGCGCGCTGACTATCGGCACGCTGGATGGGGCGAATGTCGAGATTGCTGAGCAGGTGGGTGAGGAGAATATCTTTATCTTTGGTCACAGCGTGGAGGAGGTAAAGGCGCTGAAGGCCAAAGGCTACCATCCGAAAAAGGTGCGTAAGCAGAATAAGCCGCTGGACGATCTGCTGAAATCGCTGGAGAAGGGCAAATTCAGCGGCGGGGATAAGCAGGCGTTTAATCTGCTGCTGGAGAGCCTGACGAAGCAGGGCGATCCCTGGCTGGTACTGGCCGACTTCCAGGCCTATATCGAGGCGCAGCAGCGGGTGGAGACCCTGTGGCACGACCCGGAAGGCTGGACGCGCGCCGCCATCCTCAATACGGCACGGACCGGCATCTTCAGTTCGGACCGTTCAATTCATGACTATCAACAACGTATCTGGCAGGCACCGCGCTAAGGAGCAGCAATGAAGCAATCTTCACTCGACCAGGCCGCCCGTGACGCGGGGATTTCACTGGATTACATCGATGTAAACGGCAAAAAAGCAGAGATCGGCGATGAGACTAAGCGCGCGCTGCTGGCGGTCATGAGCCATCCCCAACAGGACAAAAAATCACCGCTGCCACCGGTCGCGGTCTTCAGCGGCAGCGGCAAACGCCAGCTGACGCCACAGGGCAGTGGCGTCTATCGCTGGCAGTTGCAGACCGAAAAGGGCAAACAGCTCAGCGGCGAGTTGACCGCGGGTGAGCCTTTTACCCTGCCGGGGCCGCTGGCGCAGGGCTATCACCAGCTGACGCTGACTAAAGGAAAGAAAAGCTGGCAGACGTGGATTATCGTCACGCCACGCCGCTGTTATCTGCCACCGGCGCTGGAGGCGGGGGAAAAACGCTGGGGCGCGCTGGTGCAGCTCTATACCGTGCGTTCTGAACAGAACTGGGGCATCGGTGACTTTGGCGACCTGGACACACTGCTGGTGCAGCTGGCTGAACGCGGCGGCGATTTCGTCGGCCTCAACCCGCTACATGCGCTCTATCCCGCCAGCGCCGGTTTCGCCAGCCCCTATAGTCCGTCGTCACGCCGCTGGCTGAACGTGATTTATATCGACGTCAGTCAGGTGGCCGATTTTCAGCAAAGCGCGGCGGCGCAGAAGTGGTGGAAAAGCGCCAAAACCCAGAAGGCGCTGAGCAAAGCGCGTGCGGCGGATCTGGTTGACTACGAAGCCGTCATGGCGCTGAAGCTGGCGGCACTGCGCCACGCCTGGGCGCACTTTCAGGCACGCGACAGCGAAAGCGAAGAGCATCACTCCTTTGCGGCCTTTGTGCGTGCAGGCGGCGACAGCCTGCGGTATCAGGCCGCCTATGACGGCATTCAGCTGGCGCGGCAGGCAGACAAGACGCAGCAGGGTGGCTGGCCCGCCTGGCCGGAAGGCTGGCGCAACAGCCAGCTGCCGGAGGTGCAGCAGTGGTGTCAGGAGCATGAAGAGGAGATCGCCTTCTGGCAGTGGCTGCAATGGCTGGCGCAGCAGCAGTTCTCCGGCTGCTGGACGCACAGCCAGGCGCTGGGCATGAGCGTCGGTCTCTATCGTGACCTGGCGGTGGGTGTGGCGGAAGGGAGTGCCGAAACCTGGCACGACCCGGAGCTTTACCGGCTCAAAGCCTCAGTCGGCGCGCCACCTGACCGCCTCGGTCCGCTGGGGCAAAACTGGGGCCTGCCGCCGATGGACCCGCATGTGATGCAGGCGCGCGGCTATCAGCCGTTTATCGACATGCTGCGCGCCAATATGCGCGACTGCGGCGCACTGCGCATCGACCATGTGATGTCGCTGCTGCGTCTCTGGTGGGTACCGGCCGGGGAGACGGCGGATAAAGGTGCCTATGTCGCCTATCCGGTCAACGACCTGCTGGGGATCCTGGCGCTGGAGAGCCACCGGCTGCGCTGTATGGTGATTGGTGAAGACCTCGGCACCGTGCCAGCGGAGATTGTCAGCCTGCTGCGCAAAAGCGGCGTCTTTTCATGGAAGGTGCTGTGGTTTGAGCAGGAGAAGGATGAGCGCTATCGCGCGCCGCAGGACTATCCGCGCCAGTCGATCGCCAGCGCCAGTACCCATGACCTGCCGACCCTGACCGGTTTCTGGGAGCAGGGCGACCTGGAACTGGGCGAGAAGATTGGTCTCTATCCCGGCGACGCGGTGAAAGCGTTACATCAGCAGCGTGCCGCCCAGAAGCAGGCGCTGCTGGATGCGCTGCATCAGGCGGGCGCACTGCCAGCGCGCAGCCAGAAGAAGGCGGAGAAGCTGGCGATGACCCCGGCGCTGAACCGGGCGATCCATCGCTTCCTCGCCGCGACCGACAGCGCGCTGCTTGGCCTGCAACCCGAGGACTGGCTCGGTATGACCACGCCGGTCAACGTGCCGGGCACGGTGGAGCAGTACCCCAACTGGCGGCGCAAACTGAGCAAAACGCTGGAGGAGATCTTCGCGGATAAGGAAGTGAATGCGCTGCTGAAGGTGGTCAGCGAGCAGAGTCAGTCAGACTGATGAGAGGAGCGCGGCAGCCGGGCTGTCGCGCTTATTCATTAATAGAACGAGTGTTCACCGCGCTGATGCTCGGTAATATCCCGCACGCCTTTCAGTTCCGGGAAGGCGGCCAGCAGCTCTTTCTCAATGCCATCTTTCAGGGTCACGTCAATCATCGAACAGCCGTTACAGCCGCCGCCAAATTGCAGGATGGCGAAACCATCCTCGGTGATCTCCATCAGCGACACGCGACCGCCGTGGCTCGCCAGCTGTGGGTTAATCTGAGCCTGTAACAGATACTCAACCCGCTCAGCCATCGGCGCATCGTCAGAGACCTTACGCATTTTGGCGTTCGGCGCTTTCAGCGTCAGCTGTGAGCCGAGGTTATCGGTGACGAAGTCAATTTCCGCGTCTTCCAGATAGGGCGCGCTCAGTTCATCCACGTAGGCGGAGAGTTTTTCAAACTTTAGTTCGGTATCAGTAGCTTCAACGGCATCGGGCGGACAGTATGAGACGCCACACTCAGCAGTTGGCGTACCCGGGTTAATCACGAATACGCGAATCTGGGTGCCATCTTCTTGTTTAGACAGCAGTTTAGAAAAATGTTCCTGGGCAGAATCAGTAATTCGGATCATGTCGATTGCTCAATAGTTGACTAATTTAGTTGGTTATTATACGCCCATCACCGACGCTCTACAAGGTACGGCACAGGCACCAGACCTGCACGCTGGCCGCCCCCTGCGCCAGTAACAGACGACTGATTTCGGCTACGGTACTGCCGGTGGTGATCACATCGTCCAGCAGGGCGATATGCCGTCCCTGCACCGCCATTTCCAGACGGAACGCCCCCTGCAAGTTGCTGCGGCGCTGACGGGCGCTCAGCTGATGCTGTAACGCGCCCTGACGCTGACGACTGATCCCTTCACGCCATTCACATCCCAGCCAGTGCGCCAGCGGTGCCGCCAGCAACACTGTCTGGTTGTAGCCACGCCGCCAGCGACGCCGTTGATGCAGCGGGACCGGCAGCAGCAGATCGGGACGCGGCACCACGCCGCGCCGCCAGACATCCAGCCAGCTTAGCAAAAGCAGCCGCGCCAGCATCACCCTGAGTGCGGTTATGTGAGAAAACTTCAGCTGATTAACCCACTCACTCAATGGCGGCCTGTAGTCGTTGACGCAGACCAGCGCCTGCCAGGGCGGCGGGGTGAGCTGGCAGCGGCCACAGGAAACCAGCGCCGATCCGGCGGGCAGGCCACAGCGCGGACAGAGCCGCGGCAGCGGCGGTAAGCCGCGCAGACAGAGGCTGCACAGGCCGTGACGGGCGAACCGCAACGGCAGCCGACATAGCCAACAGCGGGCAGGCATTGGTAGCATAGCGACCTCCTTATCATTTTCGGGATAGTAACTGATGACCTCGCTTTACTGGCACACCTGCGGAGAAGGAAAACGGGATCTTGTGCTGCTGCACGGCTGGGGGCTGAATGCCGAAGTGTGGCAAAGCATTGTTCCGCGACTCAGCGCGCATTATCGGCTGCATCTGGTCGATCTGCCCGGCTACGGGCGCAGCCACGATTTCGGTGCGCTGACGCTGGATGAGATGGCGGAGCGGCTGCTGCCGGCGCTGCCGCCCCAGGCGATCGTGGTCGGCTGGTCGCTGGGCGGGCTGGTGGCGACGCAGCTGGCCCTGCGCGCGCCGGAAAAAGTGGCGGCGCTGATCACCGTGGCCTCATCTCCCTGTTTCACCGCCACGGAAAACTGGCCGGGGATTAAACCGGAGACGCTGCAAAACTTTCAGCAGCTGCTCAGCAGCGATTTTCAGCGCACGGTAGAGCGCTTTCTCGCCTTGCAGACGCTGGGCACCGAAACCGCCCGTGCCGATGCGCGGCAGCTGAAGCAGGTGGTGCTGTCGCAGCCGATGCCGGAGGTGGCGGTGCTGGAGGGCGGACTGGCGATCCTGCATGAGGTGGATTTGCGCGACGCGCTACCGGCGATTACGCTGCCGTTCCTGCGACTCTATGGCGCACTGGATGGGCTGGTGCCGCGCCGGATTGCGGCTGAACTGGATGAGATGTTGCCAGATTCCCCTTCATGGGTGATAGATAAGGCAGCACATGCGCCTTTTATTTCGCATCCTGAGCTGTTTTGTCAGCACCTTGTTAATTTTATCAGCGATTTACCAGGAGAATGACGCATTCTGTTGGCAAAATCGCCGACAGCAGCAATACTTCTTTCTGTGAGCAAGGCCGCTGCAATTTTATGTGATTAGTCACGGAAATGACTATGCCGTTCCATACTGCCTTACGCGTTTAGCGGCTGCTTACATCTCACAATGGATCATGAATGAGGGTAAACATAATGAAGGTTTTAAAATGGGTTGTGGCTTCAATGATGATGGGCGCGATTTCATTTTCTGCGATGGCAGCGAAAGAAGTCACTAAAGAAGAAGTGAAATCAATGAACCTGCAAAAAATCGGCACCGTTAACACCACGGCGGAAACCACCTCGCCAATGGATGCTAAAAAAGTGCTGTCGCAGCTCGCTGATGAGAAAGGCGGTAAATACTACCTGGTGATCGCCGGTCGTGAACACGGTAAATTCAGCGCCACGGCTGACGTCTATAAATAATTAGCGTAGCCACATAAACTGCCAGGCATCCAGCTTCACCGGCTGGGTGCCATCAATTTTTTCTCCGCTCACCACATCCTGCATCTTCTGCGTCACCGGCAACCGCGTCTCCACCGTTCGCCCACTGAGATTAAACAGGCACAGCAGCCCCTCGTCGCTTTCGGCCTGATACCGTCTGAGCAGCAGCACGGCGTTTTCGCTCTCATAGAGCGTCATCGGATTGTCGGGGTGAAACGCGGGCTGGCGACGCCGCAGCTGAATCAGCTGGCCGAGCCGGGTGTAGATCTGCTGGCGCAGCCAGTCACCGCCCGCCAGCGCCGCCTCAATCTGCGGCAAATCATACTTCTGACGGTTAATCGCCCGATTATGTCCGGCGGCCCGCACGCCATCATAATGGTTACGACCGCCCAGAATGCTCTGGATATAGATGGCGGGCACGCCAGGAAAGGCCAGCAGAATCGCATGAGCCAGTAAAAAGCGCTTCAGGCGCGTGGTGTCATCGTCCGCTTCCTGGTTTAACGCATCCAGATAGGTGACGTTGATTTCATAGGGGCTGGTGGTGCCGTCAGGGTTGTTTTTATAGGAGACCAGCGCCCCCTCCAGCGCCAGATCGCGCACCAGCGCCACGATTTCCACCTCCGACAATATGCCGCGCGCCGGATTCAGCCCGATGCCGTCGTGTGAAGCCAGGAAGTTGAAAAAGGTGGTGTCGTTGCTGCTGAGATCCAGTGTGCTGGCCCACTGGCGCAGCGCCCGCGCCGAGCCGGTGTGAATGGCATGCAGCACCAGCGGCGGCAGTGAGAACTGATAGACCATCTGCGCCTCATCGTGGCCATTGCCCAGATAGCGGATGTTATCCTGATGCGGCACGTTGGTTTCGGTGATGATCACGGTGCCAGGGGCAACCACATTGGCGATGGCGCGGAACAGCTTCACCAGCTGATGGGTTTTTTCCAGATGAATACAGCGGGTGCCAGGGGTTTTCCACATATAGCCGACCGCGTCGAGCCGCACATAGTCGGCACCGCGTTTCAGGTAGTCGAGCAGCACATTGACCATACGCAGCAGCACCTCAGGATTGGCGAAGTTCAGGTCAATCTGGTCGGCGCTGAAGGTGGTCCAGATAAAACGGGTATCGCCATCCGCCATCTTAAACGGCGTCAGCAGCGGCGAGGTGCGCGGGCGTGTCACCGCGCTGAGGTCGGTGGCGGGCGGCATACTGATAAAGAAATCGTCCCAGCCGGGGTCCTGCGCCAGAAAATGGCGGAACCAGGCGCTGTGCGCCGACATATGGTTGCAGACGAAGTCGAACATCAGCCGGGTTTCCTGATGCAGATGCGCAATATCCTGCCAGTCGCCGCACAGCGGATCGACCTGATGGTAATCGATCACCGAGAAGCCATCGTCCGACGACCAGGGAAAAAACGGCAGCAGGTGCACCAGCGGAAAAGTGGATTGCAGGTGCTGCTGATAGAAACGGGAAAAGGTGCGCAGCGTGGGCTGCTCCGGTTCGCGAAACTGATCGGCGTAGCTGATCAGCACCACATCCTGCTCATCCCAGTGCGGCTTGCGCGGCAGCTTGATCGCCGCGCGGGCCTCGTCAATATCCGCCAGCAGGCGGGCAAAGGTGGCCTGAGGAAAGCTACCAGCATAAATCTTATCGATTAGATCGGTGATCGTTTCCATCGTGAGTTGGGTGCCACAGCAGGTGTTGTTTTTATGACAGGCGTCTTTTTAGCGTAGCGTTATGACAGGGATTTTCAACCAGGGAGGGCGGCGTGAAAAGGGGGCCTGGCGCTGGCCCCCTGAAAAACTTAGCGTTTTTTACCGAACGCCGCGGCCAGCGCATCACCCATCGCGCTGTTGCCCGCCGCGGCACTGACCGGACGCGGACGCCCTTTGTTCGCGGCCTGGCGTTTCTCTTCGCGCGGCGCACCGTTTTTCGCGCCACCGCGGGCATTGCCTTCACCCGGCTGCTCATCAAGACGCATGGTCAGGGCAATACGCTTGCGTTGCAGATCGACCTCCATCACCTTCACCTTGACGATGTCGCCCGCTTTCACCACCTGATGGGGATCGTCCACGAAGCGGTCAGAGAGGGAAGAGATATGCACCAGACCATCCTGATGCACGCCAATATCGACAAAGGCGCCGAAGTTAGTGACGTTGGTGACGGCACCTTCAAGGATCATGCCCGGCGTCAGATCGTTCAGCGTCTCAACCCCTTCGGCGAACCGGGCGGTTTTAAACTCAGGACGCGGATCGCGGCCCGGTTTCTCCAGCTCTTTGATGATGTCGGTGACGGTCGGCAGACCAAAACGCTCATCAATGAAGTCGCGGGCGCTGAGGTGACGCAGGCTGCCCGCGTTGCCCATCAGATCGCTTAGCGCCTGTTCGGTCGCGGCCAGAATGCGCTCCACCACCGGATAGGCTTCCGGGTGCACCGTGGAGGCATCCAGCGGGTTGTCGCCGTGGTTGATGCGCAGGAAGCCGGCGCACTGCTCAAAGGCTTTTGGTCCAAGACGGCTCACCTTCAGCAGCTGCTGACGGTTCTGGAAGCGGCCATGCTCATCGCGCCAGCCGACAATGTTCTGCGCCATCATGCGCGTCAGGCCCGCCACGCGGGTCAGCAGCGGCACTGAGGCGGTGTTGAGGTCCACGCCGACGGCGTTGACGCAATCTTCCACCACCGCGTCGAGTTTCTTCGCCAGCTGACTCTGGCTGACATCATGCTGATACTGACCGACGCCGATCGATTTCGGGTCGATTTTCACCAGCTCAGCCAGCGGGTCCTGCAAGCGGCGGGCAATCGACACCGCGCCGCGCAGTGAGACATCGAGATCCGGGAACTCCTGGGCCGCCAGCTCCGAGGCGGAGTAGACCGAGGCACCCGCTTCGCTGACAATCACTTTCTGCGCGGTGACCTGCGGGAACTGCTGTTGCAGATCGAGGAAGAAGCGCTCGGTTTCGCGTGAAGCGGTGCCGTTACCAATCGCCACCAGCTCAACCTGATGCCTGACGCAGAGCGCCGCGACCGTCGCCGCCGCTTTCGCCGTCTGGCCGGTGTGCGGGTAGACGGTATCGGTCGCCACAACTTTACCGGTGGCGTCGACCACCGCCACTTTAACGCCGGTGCGCAGGCCGGGGTCCAGCCCCATCGTCGCGCGCATCCCGGCCGGAGCCGCCATCAGCAGATCGTGCAGGTTACGGGCAAAGACATTAATCGCTTCATCTTCCGCGCGTTCGCGCACCGTGCCCATCAGCTCGGTTTCCAGATGCAGCATCACCTTGATGCGCCAGGTCCAGCTCACCACCGCCTTGCGCCAGCTGTCCGCCGGGGCGTTATTCAGGCGCAGGTTCAGGTGCTCGGCAATCAGCGTTTCACCGTAGCTTTCCCGCGGCGCTTCATCAAACTGTGGGTCGGCGTTCAGCGACAGTTGCAGCACGCCTTCGTTGCGGCCACGCAGCATCGCCAGCGCGCGGTGCGACGGCACGCTGCTCAGCGCTTCGTGGTGATCAAAGTAGTCGCGGAACTTCGCGCCCGCTTCCTCTTTGCCTTCCACCACCCGTGACACCAGATGGGCGTTTTTCCACAGATAGTGACGCACTTTCGCCAGCAGCGCCGCATCTTCGGCGAAACGCTCCATCAGAATGTAGCGGGCGCCATCCAGCGCGGCGCGCACGTCGGCCACGCCTTTATCGGCGTCGACATACTGCTCAGCCAGCTGTTCAGGGAGGTGCGACGGGTCCTGCCACAGCGTCTCCGCCAGCGGTTCCAGACCCGCTTCGATAGCGATCTGACCACGGGTGCGGCGTTTCTGTTTATAGGGCAGGTAGAGGTCTTCAAGCTCGGTTTTGCTGAGGGTGGTGTTGATGGCGCGGGCGAGGTCGTCAGTGAGTTTTCCCTGCTCGTCAATCGACTTCAGAATCGACTGACGGCGCTCTTCAAGTTCACGCAGATAGCTGAGGCGGGTTTCCAGCTGGCGCAGTTGGGTATCATCCAGCCCGCCGGTTACCTCTTTACGATAGCGTGCGATAAACGGCACGGTATTCCCTTCATCCAGCAGGCGAACGGCGGCGTCAACCTGCTCGGTACGTGCCTGTAGCTCACTGGCAATAATCTGGCTCAGAACGTTCATCATCAGGACTGTCTTGCTTTCCGGGTTGAGAAATAGCCGACAGTTATACGGATTGATGGTTGAAATTGCCAGAGATGCGGGCGGCTTTCAGCGATATTCTGAATCGCTATTGCGCATAGTCAATGGCGTTGACATACCACAGCGCCGGACCTGCTGGCGTCTCAACAGTGGCGGCATCGCCCACCTCTTTTTTCAGCAGCGCGCGCGCCATCGGCGAGTCGATTGAGATGTAATCTTTACGGCCAAAAATCTCATCATAGCCGACGATGCGAAAGCGTTTGAGGTCGCCCGCATCGTTTTCAATTTCCACCCAGGCACCAAAGAAGACTTTGCCATCCTGCTGGGGTGAGTAATCCACGATACGCAGCTGTTCAAGGCTTTTGGTCAGATAGCGGACGCGGCGGTCAATTTCACGCAGCCGCTTTTTGTTGTACTGGTAGTCGGCGTTTTCGCTGCGGTCGCCGAGACTGGCGGCCCAGGTGACCTTTTTTGTCACTTCCGGTCGCTCTTCGCGCCAGAGAAAGTCGAGTTCCGCTTTCAGCTTATCGAAGCCTTCGCGGGTAATCAGTCGGGTTTTCATGCTATACCGGCCAGAGAGATGCAAAGGGCAACAGTGTAAGGCAAAGGGGGCGCGGCAAAAAAGAGTCGGGGAAAGGGTTTTTAAAGGCTAAAAACCCACGTTGACTTTCCCCGGCGGCGAAAGGGTTGCTGCTGAATAGTCGTCTGAAGCCAGTAAAGATGCGTTGAAACTTATTTTCCGGCGTGGGTCGCCGTGGTGGTCGAGGTGCTGCTGTGTCCGTCACCGCCGCCGCCACCCATAGTGGCCAGAGCAATGCCCAGAACCGCGGCAACAGCGCCGACGCCGATGGCGTTGGAGTTGCCTTGTGCTGTGGTGGTCGCCGCCGCACCGGCTGCTTCGCCAGTGGCAGTGGCAGCATAACCTGGGCTAACGCTGCCTAAGGCCAGCGCGCTCAGCAGTAAAATCGTTTTTTTCATGGTGTAATCCCCGTTGAGACGTCGAATGGTGCCTGAGCAGTCTGGTTGAAAACGAGGCAGGGGAAAAGTTGGCTTTACTGATTGATTTATAGGGCTTTAATTTCGTCTGGCCTCACTGGTGGCGGCTCTCAAACTAATCCGAGAGAGGCGTGGGGCGTTAAGCGGTTTCGCTGGAATATTGTGCTGCGTTTCAGCGGATGAGGTAGATTATCTGGAGCTTATCCACGGTGATGGCTGATCATTAAGTCAAATTGTCTGTTAACTTGCTGAATTTACTCATCGAATAAAAACTGGCACATCTGTAACGCCAGCGATAGAAAGAAAACGGGCCTTTTTTTCAGATTTGCCGTAACCGTCGCGTATCCTGTTAAAAAGCGTGATAACCGGCCTGAAATCGGCTCAGGTTAAATATAAGCTGCTGTTTAATATGCTTTGTAACAATTTTGGCTAGAATATAAACCATTAATGACTGTCACTATAAGGCATCTTTTTTTAACAATGTTGGCTCAGGCAATAGCGCCTTTGGGAGTTGAAAATGCAAGAGAACTACAAAATTCTGGTCGTCGATGATGATATGCGTCTGCGTGCACTGCTGGAACGCTATCTCACCGAGCAGGGCTTTCAGGTGCGCAGTGTCGCTAACGCCGAGCAGATGGATCGTCTGTTAACCCGTGAATCTTTTCATCTGATGGTGCTCGACCTGATGTTGCCGGGCGAAGATGGACTCTCTATCTGCCGCCGTCTGCGCAGCCAGAGCAATCCGATGCCGATTATCATGGTCACGGCCAAGGGCGAAGAGGTGGATCGCATCGTCGGGCTGGAGATTGGCGCGGACGACTATATCCCTAAACCCTTTAACCCGCGTGAACTGCTGGCGCGTATCCGCGCGGTGCTGCGCCGTCAGGCCAACGAACTGCCCGGCGCGCCTTCGCAGGAAGAGGCGATTATCGCCTTTGGTAAGTTCAAACTGAACCTCGGCACCCGCGAGATGTTCCGTGAAGATGAGCCGATGCCGCTCACCAGCGGTGAGTTCGCGGTGCTGAAAGCGCTGGTCAGCCATCCGCGCGAGCCGCTGTCGCGTGACAAGCTGATGAACCTGGCGCGTGGCCGTGAATACAGCGCGATGGAACGTTCGATTGACGTCCAGATCTCCCGCCTGCGTCGTATGGTGGAAGAGGACCCGGCGCATCCGCGCTATATCCAGACCGTCTGGGGTCTGGGCTACGTCTTTGTGCCGGACGGCAGTAAAGCATGAAGCGACTGCGCTTCTCGCCACGCAGTTCATTTGCCCGCACCCTGCTGCTGATCGTTACCCTGCTGTTCGTCAGCCTGGTAACGACCTATCTGGTGGTGCTGAACTTCGCCATTCTTCCCAGCCTGCAACAGTTCAATAAGGTGCTCGCTTACGAAGTCCGTATGCTGATGACCGACCGGTTGCAGCTGGAAGATGGCACGCAGCTGGAAGTGCCACCGGCGTTTCGCCGGGAAATCTACCGCGAACTGGGGATCTCGCTCTACACCAATGCGGCAGCGGAGGAGAGCGGATTGCGCTGGGCGCAGCACTATGAATTTCTGAGCGAGCAGATGGGCCAGCAGCTCGGCGGGCCGACCGATGTACGGGTAGAGGTGAACAAAAACTCGCCGGTGGTCTGGCTGAAAACCTGGCTGTCACCCGACATCTGGGTGCGGGTACCGCTGACGGAGATTCATCAGGGCGACTTCTCGCCGCTGTTCCGCTACACCCTGGCGATTATGCTGCTGGCGATTGGCGGGGCCTGGCTGTTTATCCGCATTCAGAACCGGCCGCTGGTCGATCTGGAGCATGCCGCCTTACAGGTCGGGCGCGGTATTATTCCGCCGCCGCTGCGCGAGTATGGCGCGTCAGAAGTGCGTTCCGTGACCCGCGCCTTCAACCAGATGGCGGCCGGGGTGAAGCAGCTGGCGGATGACCGCACGCTGTTAATGGCGGGTGTCAGCCATGATTTGCGCACACCGCTGACCCGGATTCGTCTCGCCACCGAGATGATGAGCGAGCAGGATGGCTATCTGGCCGAATCGATCAATAAAGACATCGAAGAGTGCAACGCCATCATCGAACAGTTCATCGACTATCTGCGCACCGGTCAGGAGATGCAGACCGAGCGTGCCGATCTCAACAGCGTGCTGGGTGAGGTGGTGGCCGCCGAAAGTGGCTATGAGCGTGAGATTGAAAATGCGGTAATGCCGGAAGAGCTGATGCTGGATATTAATCCGCTGTCGATCAAACGGGCGCTGGCGAACCTGGTGGTTAACGCCGCCCGCTACGGCAATGGCTGGATTAAAGTGAGCAGCGGTCGGGAGCTGCATCGCGCCTGGTTCCAGGTGGAGGATGACGGTCCGGGCATCAAGCCGGATCAGCTGGCACATCTGTTCCAGCCGTTTGTGCGGGGTGACAGCGCGCGCAGTACCAGCGGCACCGGTCTGGGGCTGGCGATTGTGCAGCGCATTATCGATGCGCATCAGGGATCGCTGGAGATTGGCGAGAGCGAACGCGGTGGTTTACGCATTCGCGCCTGGCTGCCGCTGGTGGAAACCCTGGCGCTGAGCCATAACAACAGCAGTAACAGCGTTTCAGGCTGATAAAAACCGGCGCGGCGACACGCTTGCCGCGCCGGATCGGTTAGCGCTGCGGACCCGCTTTCACCAGCGCCGCACCGGCGGCGTTGTCGGTGTATTTAGCGAAGTTATCGATAAAGCGCTGCGCCAGATCGTCGGCGGCGGCGCTCCACTTCTCTTCACTCTCCCAGCTGCGACGCGGATCGAGCATTTCGGCGTTGAGTTCACCCAGCGAGACCGGCATTTGCAGATTAAAAATCGGCAGGGTTTCGGTTGGCGCATCATCCAGCTCACCGGCGAGGATCGCATTGATGATGGCGCGGGTGTTCTTCAGCGAAATACGTTTGCCGCTGCCGTTCCAGCCGGTGTTCACCAGATAGGCCTGCGCACCGGACGCCTCCATCCGTTTCACCAGCACTTCCGCGTATTGCGTCGGATGCAGCATCAGGAACGCCGCGCCGAAACAGGCGGAGAAGGTCGGGGTCGGCGCGGTGACGCCACGCTCGGTGCCGGCCAGTTTAGCGGTGAAACCAGAGAGGAAATGGTACTGCGTCTGCTCCGGCGTCAGGCGTGAAACCGGTGGCAGCACGCCAAACGCATCGGCGGTCAGGAAAATCACCTTCTTCGCGTGGCCCGCTTTGGAAACCGGCTGCACGATATTGTCGATGTGATTGATCGGATAGGAGACGCGGGTGTTTTCGGTTTTGCTGCCGTCGTCGTAATCGACGCTGCCATCCTCGCGCACCACCACATTCTCCAGCAGCGCATTGCGGCGGATAGCGCGGTAGATCTCCGGCTCAGCCTGCTCCGAGAGGTTGATGGTTTTGGCGTAGCAGCCGCCTTCGAAGTTAAATACGCCGTCATCGTCCCAGCCGTGCTCATCATCGCCGATCAGCTGGCGCTCAGGGTCGGTGGAGAGGGTGGTTTTGCCGGTGCCGGAGAGGCCAAAGAAGACCGCCACATCGCCCGCTTTACCCACGTTGGCGGAACAGTGCATCGAGGCGATGCCTTTCAGCGGCAGCAGGTAGTTCATGATGGCGAACAGCCCTTTCTTCATTTCGCCGCCGTACCAGGTGCCGCCAATCAGCTGCATCCGTTCGGTCAGGTTAAAGGCGACGAAATTTTCCGAGTGCAGACCCTGCGCCTGCCAGTCGGGATTAGTGCATTTGGCCCCGTTCATCACCACAAAGTCAGGGGTGAAGGTGGCCAGTTCCGCCTCGGTTGGCTGAATGAACATGTTCTTCACGAAGTGCGCCTGCCAGGCGACTTCGGTGACGAAGCGCACGCTCAGACGGGAATCGGCGTTGGCACCACAGAAGGCATCGACCACAAACAGACGCTTGCCGGAGAGCTGACGGGTGACGCAGCTTTTCAGCGCGCTCCAGGTCTCCTGCGACAGCGGCTGATTATCGTTTTTGCCGGTGCCCTGGTCGTTCCACCACAGGGTATCGCGCGTGGTGTCGTCACGCACAATGTACTTATCCTTTGGCGATCGCCCGGTAAAGATGCCGGTGTCCACTGCAATCGCGCCGCTCTGCGTCAGGGTGCCACGAGCAAAACCTTCGAGGTCCGGGCGCGTCTCTTCCTGAAATAGCGTGTCGTAATCAGGGTTGTAAACCACTTCCGTGGTATCCACGATGCCCAAAGCGGCAAGGTCTTGCGAGGTCAGGCCGTTAACGCGCATTTTACTGCTCCTTAAATCGGTGTCTGTTCTGCAAAGCAGAGAGAAGTTGGGATCGCGTCGCCCGGTGTCGCGCCGGCTGGGGTGAAGCGCTGCGTCAGCCTGGCTGACTTAACCGGCTGTTCAGGGCATCTGCCTTCAGCTTTCGGGCGGGTGCACGATCGCGCGCAGTTTACTCTTCTGCGTATGGGGAAAAAGGGTAGTGATCTAAAAATGCGACTCAGGGCGCGTTAAGGCCATGTTTCGAACGTTTAAAAGATGTTATGAAAGTAAAAAAAGATAATTTGTCAGAAAAATTATGGGGATAGGCAGACGGCGGGAAAAAAGGGCGGCCAGCGCCGCCCAATAAATCAGTGCAGACGATCGCTGTTCTCCAGCGAGTGGTTGCGAATGCCCGCAATATCCACCGCGTCAAACACGTAGTTTGAGCCGCAGTAGTCACAGTGCATGTCGATTTTGCCATCTTCCGCAATAATCTCATCCACCTCTTCCTGCGGCAGGGTTTTCAGCACTTCGCCACAGCGTTCGCGCGAGCAGGTGCATTTGTAGATCACCGGCTGCGGATCGTAGAGGGTCGCCTCTTCCTGGTGGTAGAGACGCCACAGCACCTCGTTGGCAGGCAGCTCGATAAGTTCATCGGTTTTAATGGTTTCGGTCAGGGTCGCCAGATGGTCGAACGCCTCCTGCTCGGTCTCCTGCGCAGGCATCACCTGCAACAGAATACCGGCCGCGCCTTTCTCGCTGGTGCGGATAAACAGCCGCGTGGGCAGCTGCTCTGAGCGCATGAAGTAATCCTCCAGACACTCCGCCAGCGTTTCGCCTTCCAGACCGACGACGCCCTGATAGCGCTCACCTTTATCGGGTGAAATGGTGATCACCAGATAGCCGTTGCCGACCATGCTTTTCAGCGTGCTGTCATCCGGGATGTCGCCTTTGATCCGCGCCACACCGCGCAGCTCCTGGTTGTTATTGCCGTTGATTACCGCCAGCGAGAGCGGACCGTCACCCTGCAACTGGACGGTAATTTCACCATCAAACTTCAGCGTCGCGGTCAGCAGGCTGGTGGCCGCCAGCATCTCACCCAGCAGCGTTTTCACCGCTGCCGGATAGTCGTGGTTCTTCACGGTTTCGCGCCAGGTATTAGAGACGTTCACCAGCTCGCCGCGCACGGCGACATTTTCAAACAGATAACGGTGCAGTTGATCCTGGACTGACATATTTTTTTCTCTCTTTGGGACGGGGCGGCGAGGTTACTCATCGCCCGATAATTTAAACTTCATCAAATCACGACGCTCTTTTTTGTCAGGTCGCCGATCGGGATGCGGCATAGTCAGCGCATTCATTTTGCGCGCCTGCGCCATTTTTTCGCGTTTTTCGATACTGGCGGCGGTCTCCTGATAGAGCTGCTGCGCTTCACTGGCGGGACGGCGCTGGGTGCTGACATCCGCCACCACCACGGTGCGCTCATCGTTGCCCTGACGCAGCGTCAGCTCCGCATTCAGCTCCACCACCTTGCCCGGTTTTGTGCGCTGACCGTTGTAGTGCACTTTGCCGCCTTCAATCATCTCCCGCGCGATCGCCCGGGTTTTGTAAAAGCGCGCCGCCCACAGCCACTTATCGAGGCGTACCGCTTCGCTCTCTTTCTCTTTCATTGCTGCTCCTGACTCAGATCAGCGACCGGTAATCGCCGGTGGCGGGGTGTCGCTGAAAGGTTTGCTCAGGCCGGCCCGAATCGGGATTCTTTACGCCTAAGCACCAGCCGATGCCCCATAACGTCGCGGCATCCAGAATCACTTCGCTATCATCGATAAACAGCGTGCGCGGCGCAGAAAAGCCGGTGTGCTGTTGTACCGCCTGCCATAAACGTTGGTCTTCTTTCGGATACCCAAAGGTATGGGTGGAAAGTAATAAATCAAGGTGTGGCGCTAAACCTGTCTGCGCCAGTTTGACGTCCAGATTGTAAGGATGCGCGTTGGTCAGCAGGATGGTGCGCTTGCCCGCGCGGCGCAGCGCCTGCAAAAAGGGCAGGGTATCGTCACGCAGCGCGACCCGGCTGCGCTGTGCCCAGGTCATGGCGCGTATATCCAGCGCCAGCGCCTCTGCCCAGTAGTCCAGACAATACCAGTTTAGCGTATGGGCGACGGCCTGATACTTTTCCGCGATGATCTGTTCCGCTTCAGCCCGGCTGATGCCGCGCTGCTGGCTGAGCTGTTCAGGCACATGCTCCAGCCAGAAGTGACGATCAAACGCCAGATCCAGCAGCGTGCCGTCCATATCGAGCAGCACGGTATCAATTTCAGACCAGTCGGGCAGCATGGTGGGTTCACCCTGTAAAAAAACCGGGCGACAGGGTAGCACAGAAGGGCGGGGCTCAGAATAACGAGCGTGCGCCCTGCAAGGTGCCGAGGTTGTGATTAAAGCACTTGTCGTAATAGTGTTGAATATCGGCCATGCGCTGACGGTTGCGATGTATGCGGCGCAGCGCCAGCAAACCGTTGATTAAACCGCAGGTCAGCAGCACCAGCAGCAGCAGCACCGTGCCGAGATAGCGCCACTGCGCCATCGCGTCCGGTTCATTATGCAGCGCGATATGGCGCGTGCCGTTGGCGTCGGTTGAGAGGCTGGTAATAATGCCGCTGGCGCTGAAAGGGGTATGCAGCAGCATGGCGGAGATTCGTTGCAGCTCGTGCCACTGGGAAGGTGGATCGAGATCAAACAGCGACACGCTCGGCTGAGGCTGATTCACCAGCTGGCGTCCTTCGTCGCTGACGATCAGGAAACCACCGGGCGGCGGGCTATTAAGGTTTTCAGCGGCGCGGCGGGTTTCGCGGTAGAAGAAGGTGGAGGTGGCGGTATTCACCAGATTCTCCAGCGCTTCCGCACTGACCGGACGCAGCAGCACATTCATGCCGTTCAGCTGACCGGAATCGGCCCGGCGCATCAGCGCTTCCCAGTCTTTGGCGTTACCCAGATTGACCAGCGCGTTCTTCAGCCGCATACAGTCCTGCGGCTGATTGCAGAGATCCTGGGTTTTCAGCACCAGATCGGAGAAATCATCCAGCAGGATCATGCCCGATTTCTGAATCGCTGAGGCGAGCTGCGGATTGAGTTTGGGATCGGTGTTGGTTTCCGGATGCAGCTGTCGGGTGGTGGTATCCAGCAGGGCCGAGGCTTTATCGATAATATCTGACTGCGGCTGCGGCAGGGGCGTGGCGTTATTCCAGTAGACCGCCGAGCAGTCGAACGGCATAAAGGCATAGCTGCGGTTGCTCTGATAGTTGTCCGGCACGGAACACATGCCGGTGCCGCTGACTTTCAGGTTGTCACCAATATTCAGCGCCACCTTGTTGAGCTGATCGACGCTGCTGACTTCCAGACTGTCGGTGCCTTTCGCCCAGGCCAGGCTGAGTTTGATCGGCATCCCGAGCGGGATCCAGCTGACCAGCAGGGTCAGCACCATCAGGGAGCCCACCGCCAGCACCACATTTTTGCGCCAGCGCTGGATAGGGAAGTTCTTCACCTCATCCTGTAGCGACAAGAAGCGACCCTGACGCACCACGTGGCGATTCAGGTAGATCTCCACATCGGTCACCTGACCGAGATCGTGCGCCACATAAGGCTGCCAGTGCGGCGGGTAGGCGAGGTCGATAATCCCCAGCGTGATATTGCTCTGCTCCTGATTCGACTCGCTGAACAGGCCCCAGCGCTTTGGCGCGCCGCGCAGACAGTGAATATCGCGCAGGCCTTGCTCACCCGGCACGCGATAGAGCAGCCACAGGCTGACGGCGATCATTACCGCCCCGGTCAGCACCAGCCAGATCATCAGGGTGGCGGGCACCAGCAGGCTGAAGAAGAACAGTAAAAAGGCGAGCGAGATCATCACCGCTTCCCGCGTGCCGTCGGGGCGCGACAGCCGATACTCTTCCGGCGTCTCTTTGCGCACCTGCAACAGCTCGACATTTTCCGTTTCCGCCTTACGGATAGAGGCGTTGGTCGACACCGGGCGCATCAGCGTGGGCAGGGCCTGCTGATCCACGGCGTAATCGACCAGCGAGTGGCCATTCAGTGAGATAACCAGCGGAACAGATTGGGTACGGATCAGCTCGACATAGTTTTCGTCGGTGATGTACTGCTCCCACAGCGGCGGCAGATGAACTTCAACTTCATCCAGGTAGTAGCGCCATTTGTGGGGATCGTCGGTGGAGAGGCCATAGCGGGTGATGGCGCGGGTAACCGGATAGACATTGTTGCTCTGCGCCGTCAGCGTCAAACGCTCAGCGCTGCTGCGTTTGCCGGTCGTCACCACGGCACGGGGCTGCTTTTCCAGCGAGGCGACGTATTTATCAACCGCCTCGCGCTCCCGATCGGAAAGTTTACGGCAGGGCGGACTGATAAATGGCAGGGGTTTCGCCAACGGCGGGCGATGCCGCATAGCGTACCAGAACCCCACGCCTGCCACGATTGAACAGGTCAGCACCAGGGCCAGGATCGTCAAGATTGTGCTCATGCTCTGCTCAATTCAGCCAAAATGCTGCCTTCACTGTAAACTTATGTTCCCCGATACGCCCACTATAAAAGACGAATTGTGGGAAATTAAATAACCCTGACGAGTCTGGCACCAGATGAAATAGTGCCGGGATTCATCTGATTAGCATTTATTACACTCTGCCTTGTCCAAATGGTAACCGCCTCAGAGTGGATTAAATATCGGTATTATCTGAAAACAAAAGCAGCATATTGACTAATGCAAATTCAGTCTTACCAAATTTAGTCCTGCTGCCAGCCCGATGCGGCGATGTCATCGGGCGGAAGCGCGCAGCAATAATGCCCTGGCCTGACTGTCGCACAATTGCCTGCGGTTAGGTATGCTAATTCGTTCCTGAGAGCGGCGCTGTAAAGTTTGAGGCTGATATGAAAAACCCGTTAACCAAACCTGACATCCTCAATGTCACCGCCGTGGCGCGTTCACGGTTATTTACCATTGAATCGGTCGATCTGGCCTTCAGCAATGGTGCGCGGCGCGTCTATGAGCGCATGAAGCCCTCAGAACGGGAAGCCGTGATGATTGTGCCGATTATTGATGACCATCTGATCCTGATTCAGGAGTACGCCGTCGGGCTGGAAAGCTACGAGCTGGGTTTCCCCAAAGGTCTGATCGACGCCGGAGAGTCTGTTAACGAGGCGGCCGATCGCGAACTGAAAGAAGAGGTCGGCTTTGGGGCGGGTCAGCTGACGACGCTGGGCAAGCTCACGATGGCGCCCTCCTATTTCTCCAGCAAGATGAACATCGTGGTGGCGGAAGGTCTCTACGCTGAAAAGCTGGAAGGGGATGAGCCGGAACCGCTGATTGTTCACCGCTGGCCGCTGAGCGATATGCTGTCGCTGTTGCAGGAGCCGGACTTCCGCGAGGCGCGTAACGTCAGTGCGCTGTTTATGGCGCGCGAATGGCTGGTGAAACAGGGACGTCTGCGTTACTGAATAAAAAAGGCCGACTTGCGTCGGCCTGTTTTTTCTCTGCGGTTCTGTCAGAACAGCTCGTGGCTCTCACCATTATCCATAATGGTGGTGCCCACATCGTGGACCGAATATTCGGTGGGCTGCGTGCCGTCGATAAAGTATTCCTGACGGGTGTTGCCGCCGCCATTGGCCAGCTTACCGGTGCTGCGATCGATCGTCACCGTCACCACCCCTTCCGGCGGCGTTAACGGCTGCACCGGCACCCCGTCCAGGGCGCTCTTCATAAACTCATCCCACGCCGGTTGGGCACTCTTCGCCCCCCCTTCATAGCCTGAGATTTGATCGGGAATCGCACCCGACAGCGTGCTGCGGCCTAAATTGCGGCGCGCGTCATCAAAGCCGATCCAGACGGAGGTCACGACGCCAGGACCATAACCGGAGAACCAGGCATCTTTCGAGCTGTTGGTGGTACCGGTTTTACCGCCGATGTCATTACGCTTAAGGTCACGTCCGGCACGCCAGCCGGTCCCCATCCAGCCTGGCTCGCCAAAGATGTTGCTGTTCAGCGCGCTCTTGATCAGGAAGGTCAGCGGGGTGTTGATGACGTGCGGAGCGTACTGCTGATCGCTGCCCGGCTGTGGCTGTGCCGGCACCTGCTCCAGTTCAGGCTGCGGCACCGCCTGATTCTGGCCGCTGTCAGAGGCGGCGACGTTCTCGACGCTCTCTTCGTTCAGCGCCAGCGCTTTTTTGGTCTCGCCATAGATCACCGGCAGATTGCACTGCGGACAGGCGATCTTCGGTTTCTCTTCAAACACCGTGCCGCCCTGTTCGTTCTCAATGCGGGAGATGAAGTAAGGATCGACCAGGAAGCCGCCATTGGCCATCACGGAGTAGCCGCGCACCACCTGTAACGGGGTGAACGAGGCCGCACCCAGCGCCAGCGACTCGGTATGCACAATGTTCTGCGCCGGGAAGCCAAAGCGTTGCAGATACTCAGCGGCGTAATCCACGCCCATCGCCCGCATCGCCCGCACCATCACCACGTTTTTCGACTGCCCTAATCCCTGACGCAGACGAATCGGACCATCGTAGGTGGGCGGTGAGTTTTTCGGCCGCCAGTCGGCACCTGCACCCGCATCCCAGCGTGAAATCGGCACATCGTTGAGGATAGAGGCGAGGGTCAGCCCGCGGTCCATCGCGGCGGTGTAGAGGAACGGCTTGATGTTAGAGCCGACCTGGCGCAGCGCCTGGGTCGCACGGTTAAACATGCTCTGGTTGAAGGCGAAACCGCCCACCAGCGCACGCACCGCGCCATCCTGTGGATCGAGTGACACCAGCGCCGAGTTGACATCCGGCACCTGGCCCAGCCACCACGCATCGCCCACTTTACGCACCCAGATCTGCTGGCCGGGCTGCAACACCTGCGACACGCTTTTCGGCGTCGGGCCCTGCACCGTGTCAGACTTATAAGGACGCGCCCAGCGCACACCGGTCAGAGTCAGCGACACATTGCTGCCATCTTTCATCATCGCGGTCGCTTCATCACTGCTCGCTTCGGTGACCACCGCAGGAAACAGCGGGCCATAGACCGGCAGCGCCTTCAGCGCCTTCTCAATTTTTGTCTGATCCCAGGCGGGTTCACCCACTTTCCACAGCACGCTGGTCGGACCGCGATAGCCGTGGCGCATATCATAGGCGATGACGTTATTGCGTACCGAAGTCTGCGCCGCTTCCTGTAAACGACGGGTCACGGTGGTGTAGACCTTGTAACCGTCGGTGTAGGCATTGTCGCCGTAGCGTTTCACCATCTCCTGGCGCACCATCTCGCTGAGATAGGGAGCCGAGAAGGCGATTTCCGGGCCATGATACTTCGCCACCAGCGGCGTGTTGCGCGCCTCATCATACTGCTGTTGGGTGATGTAGTTCTGGTCCAGCATCCGCGCCAGTACCACGTTGCGACGTGCCAGCGCCCGGCTCGGGGAGTAGAGCGGGTTAAAGGTGGATGGCGCTTTCGGCAGGCCAGCAATCATCGCCATTTCACTCAGCGACAGCTGATCCACCGGCTTACCAAAATAGACCTGTGAGGCGGCACCCACGCCATACGCGCGGTAGCCGAGGTAGATCTTGTTCAGGTAAAGCTCAAGGATATCATCTTTATTCAGCAGCTGCTCAATGCGGATCGCCAGGAACGCTTCCTTTATTTTACGCATCAGGGTGCGTTCCGGGCTCAGGAAGAAGTTACGGGCCAACTGCTGGGTGATGGTACTGGCACCCTGTGACGCATGACCTGACATCAGCGCGATGCTGGCGGCACGGAAAATGCCGACCGGATCGACGCCGTGGTGCTCATAAAAACGGCTATCTTCGGTTGCAATAAACGCTTTCACCATCACCGGCGGCACCTGTTGCAGCGTCAGCGGGATACGGCGCATCTCACCATACTGGGCAATCAAATCGCCGTCTGCGCTATAGACCTGCATCGGCGTCTGTAGCCGGACATCTTTCAGCGTATTCACATCGGGTAGCTGCGGCTCTATATATTTGTATAAACCATAAATCGAGCCAGCTCCCAACAGGATGCAACACACTGCAAGGATCAATAAATACTTTACGAACTTCACCTGGAATTTCCCATCTGTTGTCGTTTGAGCAGTTTATAAACAACCGCGCGGTAGTATAAAGGCAAGCCAGACGCTTGGATATGTCCATTTTCCCCGGACGATAAGGAGATCGCGCGCATGGCTTTTAAACCCTGGCAAATCGGGCTGGATATTCAGAATAGGCAGATTTGTGCCCTGGCCCTCCAGCCTCGTCGTGATGGCTGGCAGCTACGCCACTGGTGGCAGCAGCGGCTGCCGCAAGATACGTTAAGAAACGGCGTGCTGCAATCTTCACCTGAATTACTGGCGGCCTTGACCGCCTGGCGTCAGCGGCTGCCGCGCCGCTATTCACTGCGCGTCGGGCTGCCCGCTCAGCTGGTGCTTCAGCGCCAGCTTCCTCTGCCCGCACACGCGCTGAAAGAGCCAGCGCTGGGACACTATGTGCAGGCGGCCGCGCGCCGCCTGTTCCCGCTGGAGCCTGACGCGCTGGCGCTCGATTACCGGCACGATGCCCACAGCGGCCAGCTCTGCGTGACGGCGGCGCGGCTGGAAATCATCGACCAGTGGGCCGCGCCGCTGTTGCAGGCGGGCTTAAAGCCGCAGGTTTTTGAACTCACCAGCGAGGCGCTGAAGCGGTTAGCGCAGCAGGCGGCGCTGGGCAGCGGCGCGGTACTGGTGCTGCAACAGGAGAGCGGCTGGATCTGGAGCGACGGGCATACGGCGGCCGGGGTCACGGAATCGATCACGCTGGCCGCGCTGCAACAGCAGGCTTTTCCCCAGACCACCACCCTCGTCTGGTGCGCCTCGCCGCAGGCGACCCGGCCCGCGGATAGCCGCGCTTTTTCCCCGTTTGATCTGCTGCGCTTTACGCAGCCGCCGCTGCCGGAGAATCCAGGAGATTTTGCGCTGGCAGCCGGGCTGGCGCTGCGTGCCGGAGATTGCTGATGGTGGCGGTCAATCTGCTGCCCTGGCGGCAGCGACGGCGGCAACAGCAGCAGCGACATAGCCTGGTGGTGCTCATCGTGCTGACGAGCGGGCTGCTGCTGGTGGCAACCCAGCAGGCGTGGCAGATCCACGAAGCGCAGCAGCGCACGGCGCGGGAGAAGAGGCGGTTACAACAGGCAGTGGAAAGTCTGGCGGAGCAGCGGGTGTTGCAGACGCAGTTACTGGAGCAGATCGCCCTGCTGCAAACCCGCCAGCAGCAGCGGCGTCAGCGGGCGTTGCAGCTGGCCGCCTGGCAGCAGTTCTGGCTGGATTTACCCGCGCTGCTGCCCGACACCGCCTGGTTAACCCGGCTGGAGAAGCGTGAACGCCGCCTGACGCTGGAAGGACAGGCGCAGGATATGGCCGACATCCGGCATTTCCGACAGCAGTTAGCCAGGGTCGCGTTGCTGGAGCCACCGGAGCAGGGCGCGGTTAAGCGTCAGGCGGACGGCCGCTACCGTTTTTCTCTGCGGGCGCAGGTGCGCGAGGTGAGAGATGAATGAGTGGTGGGATCGCTGGTGGCAGATGGCGGCCATCCCGCGCTATAGCCTGCTGGTACCCGGCTTATCCGGCCTGTGGTTGCTGCTATGGGCGCTGTGGCTCCGGCCGCAGCAGCAGAGGCTGGACACAGAACAGCAGGCGCTGATTCAGCTGACCCGTACTCTGCAACAGCACCAGCAGCGCTGGCAGCAGCATCCCGATAATGCTGCATTGCAGTCGCAGCTGCTCTCCCTCCAGGCCAGAGTGCAGCGTCCGGGGGAGTCAGTGCGAGCCGTTGAGACGATTCTGGCAGCCCGCCGCGATCAGCTGGAGGAGTGGCAGCCCGGCGCTGATCTGCCGATGCTGACGCTGCATCTGCCGTGGCAGGCGTTTCAGCCCCTGTTCGGTGAGCTGGCCCAGGTAGCTGCGCCGCTACCGCGCCATTTCCAGCTGCTGGCGCAGCCGCAGCATCTGGTGGCGCAGCTCTGGCTGGAGCCTGACGATGCGCCATAGCCTGCTGATTCTGCTGTTGTGCTGTGGCGGCGTCGTGGCGCGGGATCCGTTCCGGCCTGTTGCGCAGTCGCTCTGTCTCGCACCGGTCGAACCGCTGGCAGGCTGGCGTTTGCAGGGCATTATTGGCCGCGAAGCCCATTTCACCGCCTGGCTGCTGACGCCCACCGGGGAGAGCGTCACAGCCCGCAGCGGCGAGCCTTTTCCACTCTCACCCTGGCAGCTCGTTGCCGTTACCCGGCGCACTCTCACCCTGGTGGTGGAAAAGAGCTGTACGGCACAACGCATCACATTTCATTTAAAAGGACGTTCCGATGATAAGGATAGTTATTCTGCTGGTGGCGCTGAGTTGCCTGCTGCCGGTTCACGCCGCTGAACGGCAGCCGCTCAGCCTGACCTTTGATGACGCCCCGGTCGCGCGCATTTTACAGGCGCTGGCGGACTACCGGCAGATCAACCTGATGATTGCGCCGGAGGTCGAAGGGTCGTTATCCCTGCGGCTGGATAATCTGCCGTGGCGTCAGGCGCTGGATCTGGTGGCGCGCATGGCCCGGCTGACGCTGATAGAGCAGGATAATGTCCTGCTGGTCTACCCGGAGAGCTGGCAGCAGGCGCAGCGGCAGGCACGGGCGGCTGAGCAGCAGGCGCAGTTGCAGCAGACGCCGTTGCAACAGCGCGCCGTGGTGCTGCGCTATGCCAGCGCCAGCGAGGTGCACAGTAGTCTGCTGGCAGAGCGTCAGTCCCTGATGACGCCGCGCGGCAGCGTCACCGTCGACAAACGCACCAACAGCTTGTTACTGCGCGATACCGCCCCAGCCTTGCAGCAGACCGAGCGCTGGATACGGGCGCTGGATCTGCCGCTGGAACAGATAGAGCTGTCAGCGCATATCGTGACCATCAGCGAAGAGCATTTGCAGGAGCTGGGGGTACGCTGGGGCTTAGCGGCAGGCGATGCGGCGGTGACAGACCTGCTGCATCACCCGACGCTGTCGATTCCGCTGGCGGTGAGTTCGCCGGGCATCAGTGTCGGCATGGCGCTGGCGCGCATCGGCGGCCAGCTTCTGGATCTGGAGTTAAGCGCGCTGGAGCAGGAGAACCAGATTGAGATCATCGCCAGTCCGCGTCTGTTTACCTCGCATCAGCAAACGGCCTCGATTAAGCAGGGCACGGAAATTCCCTATGCGGTGTCGGCGGGCAACAGCGGGGCCACCAGTATTGAGTTTAAAGAGGCGGTGCTGGGAATGAAGGTGACGCCGAGCATTTCCGGTCAGGGTCGCATCCAGCTGAAAATCCATATCAGCCAGAATATGCCGGGCCGCAGCGTCAGAACGGGGGACAGCGAGATATTATCCATCGATAAACAGGAAATTGAGACCCAGGTCACGGTCAGCGACGGGCAGACGCTGGCGCTGGGCGGTATCTTCCAGCAGCAGCGAACGCATGGGCAGAATCAGGTGCCGCTGTTAGGAGATTTGCCGCTGGTGGGCGGATTGTTTCGCCAGCAGTCGGACCAACGCAAAAAACGCGAGCTGGTGATCTTCATTACCCCGCGATTGGTCAGGGAAGCAGCGCTTACGGCGGGATAAAACGGAAAATGCGCCCCTTCGGGTCATCTGCGTTGACGCAGGAGAGGAATTAGCTTACAAGGTTTAGCGATTTTAATTACGGTGTAACCGTCTATGTCGGGTAAATTCCGGCAAACAGATTAGCAAACTCCTCTGTAAGCAGCGTTGTAAAGACGCAGCGCTGGCGCGTTACAGTTTCGCGAACACAGGCCAATTCAGAAATGGATGTGCTGAAGGCAATATAATCGGTTGCCAAACAGCCTTGAGTGTTGAGATAATTTTTCGTCTGACTCTTGCTAACGCTCATGAGGTCTCAGTTCCTGTCCCGCCAGCAAATGCTGAACGCGGGGTATCATTAACGAATTCTTAGTAATACCGACAAAATGGCAGAGAAACGCAATATCTTTCTGGTTGGGCCGATGGGTGCCGGCAAAAGCACTATTGGCCGTCAGTTGGCTCAGCAACTCAACATGGAGTTCTTCGATTCCGATCAGGAAATTGAGCGACGCACCGGAGCGGATGTGGGCTGGGTTTTTGATGTCGAAGGCGAAGCTGGCTTTCGCGATCGCGAAGAAAAAATCATCAACGAACTGACCGAGAAGCAAGGCATCGTGCTGGCGACAGGCGGTGGTTCCGTTAAATCCCGGGAAACACGTAATCGTCTCTCCGCCCGCGGTGTAGTGGTTTATCTTGAAACCACCATTGAGAAGCAACTGGCGCGCACCCAACGTGACAAAAAACGTCCGTTGTTGCAGGTGGATTCACCGCCGCGTGAAGTGCTCGAAGCGCTGGCTGGCGAACGTAACCCGCTCTACGAAGAGATCGCCGATGTCACCATCCGCACCGATGATCAGAGTGCGAAAGTGGTGGCGAATCAGATTATCCACATGTTGGAAAAAAGTTGATCCAACGTTCAAAGGCTCTTTGACAGGTATTGAGCATCATGGAGAAGATCACCGTCTCACTGGGGGAACGCAGTTACCCCATCACTATCGCCGCCGGACTGTTTAACGATCCGGCTTCTTTTTGGCCGCTAAAGGCGGGCGAAAACGCCATGGTGGTGACAAACCAGACGCTGGCACCGCTCTATCTCGATACGCTGTCGGCGCGGCTGACGGCGGCGGGCGTCCATGTCGATCAGGTGATCTTACCCGACGGTGAGCAATACAAAACGCTGGCGGTGATGGATCAGGTGTTTACCGCGCTGCTGCAAAAGCCGCATGGTCGTGATACGACGCTGATTGCCTTAGGCGGCGGCGTCATTGGCGATCTGACCGGTTTTGCCGCCGCGAGCTACCAGCGTGGCGTACGCTTTATTCAGGTGCCTACCACCTTACTCTCCCAGGTTGACTCTTCGGTTGGCGGCAAAACGGCGGTTAACCATCCGCTTGGCAAAAACATGATTGGCGCATTCTATCAGCCCGCCGCGGTGGTGATTGATACGGCCTGCCTGCGCACATTGCCTCCGCGTGAACTGGCGTCCGGTCTGGCGGAAGTCATTAAGTACGGCATCATCCTCGACGGTGCGTTCTTTGAGTGGCTGGAGCAGAATCTTGATGCGCTGCTGGCGCTGGATGAACAGGCACTGGCGTACTGTATTCGTCGCTGCTGTGAGCTGAAAGCCGAGGTCGTGGCGGCCGATGAGCGGGAGCAGGGCCAGCGTGCGCTGCTGAATCTCGGCCATACTTTTGGTCACGCGATTGAAGCGCACATGGGCTATGGCAACTGGCTGCATGGCGAAGCGATCGCCGCCGGTATGGTGATGGCGGCGCGTACCGCTGAACGTCTGGGGCAGTTCCAGCCGCAGGATACTGACCGCATTATTGCTCTGCTACAGCGTGCCGGTCTGCCGGTAGATGGACCCCAGGCGATGAGTGCGGAGATGTATCTGCCGCATATGATGCGCGATAAAAAAGTGCTGGCCGGTGAGTTGCGGCTGATACTGCCGTTGTCGATCGGTCGCTCTGAAGTGCGTGGCGGCGTGGCCCATGATATGGTGCTGGCTGCAATTAACGATTGTCAGCAACCCTGATATTAAGCAGTTGAGTGGTGACGCGGCGCGCAGGGTGCGCAGTGCGGAATGCCGCTTTACGGAGGAGCTAAAATGGATGAGTTTAAACCGGAAGACGAGTTAAAACCTGACGCCAGCGACCGCCGTCCCTCGCGCCCTCGTAAATCGTCTGCCACCGCCAGATTACCGGTTCCGCGCCAGCGCATCATGATGGGCGTCGGGATTCTGGTGCTGCTGTTACTGGTGCTGGGAATTGGTTCGGCGCTGAATGGCCCGGATGAGAAGAAATCTGCCCCGGCAGGCAATACCCCTGCGGCTAATGGCAGCTCCGGCAGCGAGAAGAATATCGATCTGACCGGCTCCTCCTCCATGTCTGGCGCACAGAACACACCAGCCGCGACTGAAAACAGCGCCGCGACCGGTGGTGAAACTGCGGGCAATCCGTCGCGCGATATTTCGATGCCGCCTGTTGCTTCGACCCCGACTCAGGCGGCACCCGTTGAGGCTCCGGCCAATCAACAGCGTGTAACCCTGCCAGGCGATCTCAACAGTGCGCTGAGCAATCAGCAGCAGCAGGTCGATACCACCGCGATGGGGGCTCAGGGTGGCAGTTCACTGCCGACCGCGCCTGCGACCGTCAGCGGCAATGCCGGCAGCGCCGCCAATCCGGTGAAACCCCCCGTCAGCCGTCAGAGCCCGAACAAAACGGTAACGCCGGTGCGTCAGGCTCATGAGTCAGCGCATAATAAAGCCGCCTCGAAGCCCGCGACCCGCGACACCAAAACGCATACGACCCCGGCGCGCACGCCAACCAGCGCTGTGGCCTCCAGCCCGGCGACCGGCAGCGGTTCAGCCAGCAAATCCCTGCCAGGCGGCAGCTATACGCTGCAACTGAGTGGTGCGTCGAAAGCGGAAAGTCTGAACGCCTGGGCGAAACAGCAGAATCTGAGCAGCTATCACGTCTACAAAACGACCCGTAACGGCCAGTCCTGGTACGTGCTGGTGAGCGGTTCCTATGCCACTCCGGCAGACGCCAGACGCGCTGTGGCATCACTGCCTGCGGAAGTGCGTGCGAAGAACCCCTGGGTTAAACCGGTAAGCCAGGTCAAGAAAGAAGCCAGCCAATAGTGGATGTGGGGCCAGTCTGCTGGCCCCGTTTTAAGCGCAGATCTGCTGTCGGTCCAGCCACAGCCTCACAATAAGATGTAATAACCACGACAGCATGAAAAAAAATCGCGCTTTCCTGAAATGGGCAGGGGGAAAATTTCCCTTAGTAGAAGAGATCCATCGCTATCTGCCGCAGGGCGACTGTCTGGTCGAGCCCTTTGTTGGCGCGGGTTCGGTGTTTCTGAACACCGAATTTGATCGCTACCATCTCGCCGACATCAACAGTGACCTGATTAATCTCTACAATATTGTCAAAACACGCACGGCGGATTTTATCCGTGACGCGCAGCTGCTGTTTACGCCAGAAGGGAATAACGAAGCCTGTTATTACCTGCGTCGCACCGAATTTAACCTCAGCACAGACGCCTACCAGCGCGCGCTGCTGTTCCTCTATCTGAACCGTCACTGTTACAACGGCCTCTGCCGCTATAACCTGCGTGGTGAGTTCAACGTGCCGTTTGGCCGCTATCGCAAACCCTACTTTCCTGAAGCAGAACTGTTATGGTTTGCCGAGCGCGCGCAAAAAGCGACGTTTGTCTGCGAATCGTACAATGATACTCTGAACGGCGCGCGTAAAGGCTCGGTGGTCTATTGCGATCCGCCTTACGCGCCGCTGTCGGCAACGGCCAACTTTACGGCTTACCACACCAACAGCTTTAGTCTGCGTGAGCAGGAGCATCTGGCGACGTTAGCGGCACAGCTGGCCTCGAGCCGGATTCCGGTACTGATTTCTAACCACGACACTGCCCTGACCCGCCTGTGGTATCAGGAGGCAGAGTTATATGTGGTCAAAGCGCGGCGTTCCATTAGCCGAAGCATAAGCGGTCGCACCAAGGTCGACGAACTGCTGGCACTCTTTCGCTAGTCTGTTTCGTCCGCGACCAACGCATTACGCCAGCCTGAGTGCTGGCGCACAACAGTGGGAGAATCGGATGAAACAATATTTGCTGGCCCCTTCAATCCTGTCGGCGGACTTTGCCCGCCTGGGCGAAGACACGGCCAAAGCGCTGGCGGCCGGAGGTGACGTGGTTCACTTCGACGTGATGGATAACCACTACGTTCCTAACCTGACTATGGGACCGATGGTGTTAAAAGCGCTGCGCGACTATGGCATCACCGCCCCTATCGATGTGCATCTGATGGTGAAGCCGGTTGATGCGCTGATCCCGGAGTTCGCCAAAGCGGGCGCGACCTATATCACTTTTCATCCCGAAGCCAGCGAGCACGTTGACCGCACCCTGCAACTGATCAAAGAGCATGGCTGCAAAGCGGGTCTGGTGTTTAACCCGGCGACCCCGCTGAGCTACCTCGATTACGTCATGGATAAGCTGGACATCATTCTGCTGATGTCAGTCAACCCTGGCTTTGGCGGTCAGTCCTTTATCCCCGGCACGCTGGATAAGCTGCGTGAAGCGCGCAAACGTATCGATCAGAGCGGCTACAGCATTCGTCTCGAAGTGGATGGTGGCGTGAAGATCGACAACATCGGCCAGATCGCCGCCGCCGGTGCTGACATGTTTGTCGCCGGTTCCGCGATCTTCGGCCACCCTGACTACAAAAAAGTGATCGACGATATGCGCAACGAACTGGAGAAAGCTAATGGCTCATTTCACTGATATTCGTGCGCTGGCGTTTGATCTGGATGGCACGCTGGTGGATAGCGCCCCTGGCCTTGCCGCCGCGATTGATCGGACGCTGAACGATCTCTCGCTGCCGCAGGCGGGCGTGGAACGGGTGTCAACCTGGATTGGTAACGGGGCCGATATTATGATGGCGCGTGCGCTGACCTTCGCGCTGGGCCGCGAGCCGCAGCCGGAAGAGCAGCGCGATGCGCGGGCGCTGTTTGACCGCCATTACGCCGATACCGTGGAGGCGGGCAGCACGCTGTTCCCTCAGGTGAAGCAGACGCTGGAGGCCTTAAAGGCGTCCGGGCTGCCGATGGCGATTGTGACGAACAAGCCGACGCCGTTTGTGGCACCGCTGCTGGCATCGCTGGGCATTGCCGATGCGTTTTCACTGATTATCGGTGGCGACGATGTACCGGTTAAAAAACCGCACCCGGCGGCAATCTTTATGGTGCTGGGCAACTTTGGCCTGTTGCCGGAGCAGCTGCTGTTTGTCGGCGATTCCCGCAATGACATTCAGGCGGCCCAGGCGGCGGGCGTGCGCAATGTCGGCATGACCTTTGGCTATAACTATGGCGAGCCGATCGCCACCAGCCAGCCCGATTTAACCCTCGACTCTTTTGACGAACTTCTGCCCGCTCTGGGGCGGTAAATATCAGGACACAAGTATGAAACCCATCGTTTTCAGCGGCGCACAGCCGTCCGGCGAACTCACCATTGGCAACTATATGGGAGCGCTGCGTCAGTGGGTGCAGATGCAGGATGATTTCCACTGCATTTACTGCATTGTTGATCTGCACGCCATTACCGTGCGTCAGGACCCTGCTGCACTGCGTAAAGCGACGCTGGACACGCTGGCGCTCTATCTCGCCTGTGGCATCGATCCACAAAAAAGCACCATCTTCGTTCAGTCGCATGTGCCAGAGCACACCCAGCTGAGCTGGATTCTGAACTGCTACGCCTACTTCGGTGAGCTGAGCCGCATGACGCAGTTTAAGGATAAATCGGCGCGCTACGAAGAGAACATCAACGCCGGTCTGTTTGACTATCCGGTGCTGATGGCGGCCGATATTCTGCTGTATCAGACCAATCAGGTGCCGGTGGGGGAAGATCAGAAACAGCATCTGGAGCTGAGCCGTGATATTGCGCAGCGTTTCAACGCGCTGTATGGCGATATTTTCAGGGTGCCTGAGCCGTTCATTCCGAAGTCTGGCGCGCGCGTGATGTCGCTGCTGGAGCCGACGAAGAAAATGTCCAAGTCGGACGATAACCGCAATAACGTGATTGGCCTGCTGGAAGATCCGAAAGCGGTGGTGAAGAAGATTAAACGCGCCGTCACCGACTCTGAAGAGCCGCCAGTGGTGCGCTACGACGTGAAAGAGAAAGCGGGCGTGTCGAACCTGCTGGATATTCTGTCAGGCGTGACCGGCAAAACCATCGCCGGGCTGGAGCAGGAGTTTGAAGGCAAAATGTATGGCCACCTGAAAGGCGCGGTGGCTGATGCCGTGTCGGGGATGCTGGCTGAGCTTCAGGAGCGCTATCACGCTTTCCGCAACGACGAAGCGCTGCTGGAGCAGGTAATGCGCGATGGCGCGGCAAAAGCGCGTGCCCAGGCGCAGGAAACGCTGAAAAAAGTCTACGAAGCGGTGGGCTTTGTCGCCGCGCCTTAACGGAGCGGCAGACCAGTAAAACGGCGGGCAGCAGTGCCCGCCGTTTTTTTATCGGCTTCAGAACCAGCGCAGGCTGTCGCGCAGGCTCACCACGCTGCCAATGATCATCAGGCTTGGGCTGACCACCTGACTGGCTAAGCTCTCCAGCTCCGTCAGGGTGCCGGTGACGACGCGCTGAGCGCTGCTGGTGCCGTTTTCCACCAGCGCCACCGGCATATCGCTGCGCATGCCATGTTTCAGCAGCTGCTGCTGAATCTCTGCGGCCTGCGTCAGTCCCATATAAAACACCAGCGTCTGCTGTTCCGCCGCCAGCGTCTGCCAGGCGAGCGTGCCCTCTTTTTGCAGATGGCCGGTGACCAGCCTGACGCTCTGCGCGTGATCGCGGTGGGTCAGGGGAATGCCGCTGTAAGCCGCACAGCCCGAAGCGGCAGTAATGCCGGGCACCACGCTGAACGGGATCTGATGCTGCGCCAGCGCCTCCAGCTCTTCGCCGCCGCGACCAAAGATAAAGGGATCGCCGCCTTTCAGCCGCACCACCCGTTTACCGCGCTGCGCCTGCTCCAGCAGCAGCTGGTTGATCGCCTCCTGCGGCACGCAGTGATGCCCGGCGCGCTTGCCGACAAACAGGCGTTCGGCATCACGGCGCACCAGATTGAGGATCTCATCCGACACCAGCCGGTCATAGACAATCACATCCGCCTGCTGGATCAGCTGAAGCCCTTTCAGCGTCAGTAATCCGGCATCACCTGGACCGGCACCCACCAGCGCCACTTCTCCCTGCTGCGGCAGATCCGCGCTAAACAGGGTGTCAGTCAGCTGCTGCGCACGCGCGCTGTCGCCGTTTGCCAGCGTTTGCGCCAGCCGCTCGCTGCTGAAGAAGCGCTCCCAGAAGTGGCGACGCGCATTGATCGAACTGAACTCTTTTTTCACCCGGCTGCGTAAGGTTCCGGCCAGCTTCGCCAGCTGCCCCAGATGCTGTGGCAGCATCGCCTCCAGCTTTTCCCGCAGTAAACGCGCCAGCACCGGCGCGCGTCCACCCGATGAGACGGCCACCATCAGCGGTGAACGGTCGATAACCGACGGCATAATGGCGCTGGCCTGCTGTGGCGCATCCACCAGGTTACAGAAGATCTGCTGGCTTTCCGCGGCCTCGGCGACCTGCTGATTCACCGCATCGTCGTCTGTTGCGGCCACCACCAGCCAGCAGCCGGTCAGCCAGCGCGCATCGAAATCTCCTGGCAGCAGCGTCACCGCCTGCTGTTGCGCCCACTGCCGGAACGCCGGGGAGAAATCGGGAGCGCCGACCAGCAGCTCAGCACCCGCCTCCAGCAGCAGACGGGCTTTACGCTCCGCCACGTCACCCGCGCCAACCAGCAGGCAGCGTCGGCCCCGCAGGCGGCAGAAGAGAGGGAAGTACTCCATAAGCGGTCCTTAAAAAAGCCCGCGAATGCGGGCTGTTGAACAGTTACAGGCAGACTTCGACCTGTCCGGCGTTGACCCGCACCGGCCAGGCGGCCACCGAGCGCGTTTCATCCTCCATGCAGTAGCCATCGCTGAGACGAAAACGCTGTTTTTTCAGCGGGCTGGCTACCCATAGCGCATCCTGATGTTCGGCAATAATACCGCGTGACAGGACGCTGGCATTGGCAAACGGATCAATATTGCTGATGGCATAGAGCTGCTCATCGTCGCGCGGACGGAAGATGGCAACCTGCTGACCTTTCACCAGCGCACAGACGCCGGTGGCGGGCAGGATCTGCGTCAGCTGACATACCGGGTTCCACTGGCTCATTATTCAGCCTCCTCAATCAGGGTCACGGCAATACGCTCTTCAGGACGGGCCGGGCGGTGCTGAGCGCGTTCGGCCACCCACTGCACCGCGGGATCGCGCTGAGACGAGTTGATGAAGTGGGCGAAGCGCGGCAGGTTACGCTCATCGTCCAGGGTGGCTTTCCATTCACAGCTGACGCTGGCGCGCAGTCCGGCCAGCTGCTGCTCCAGCTGGCTGTTCAGGCCGAGTTTGTCATCCACAATCACCTTACGCAGATAGTCGATGCCACCCTCCAGGCTCTCCAGCCACAGCGAGGTGCGTTGCAGGCGGTCAGCGGTGCGGATATAGAACATCATGAAACGGTCGAGATAGGTGATCAGCGTCTGCTGATCGAGATCCGCCGCCAGCAGATCGCCATGACGGGGTTTCATCCCGCCGTTGCCGCAGACATAGAGGTTCCAGCCTTTTTCCGTGGCGATAATGCCGACATCTTTGCCCTGGGCCTCCGCACATTCACGGGTACAGCCTGAGACGCCAAACTTCATTTTGTGTGGCGTGCGGATGCCTTTGTAGCGGTTCTCCAGCATCACGCCAAAGCCCAGGCTATCGCCAACCCCATAGCGGCACCAGGCGCTGCCGACGCAGGTCTTCGCCATGCGCAGCGCTTTAGCGTAGGCCTGGCCGGTTTCAAAGCCGGCGTCGATCAGCTGTGACCAGATGGCGGGCAGATCGTCTTTCTGTGCGCCAAACAGGCCGATACGCTGCGAGCCGGTGATTTTGGTATAGAGCTGATAGCGCTCGGCGATCTCGCCAATCACTTTCAATCCTTGTGGGGTGATCTCACCGCCTGGTGAGCGCGGGATCACCGAATAGGTACCATCTTTCTGGATGTTACCGAGGTAGAGGTCGTTACTGTCCTGCAACGGCACGTGCTGTGGCTTCAGAACATACTCATTCCAGCAGGAGGCGAGCAGCGAGCCAACGGTGGGTTTGCACACCTCACAGCCGTAGCCCTGGCCGTAGCGGGCCAGCAGCTCATCAAAGGTTTTGATCTCTTCCACCTGAATCAGGTGATACAGCTCCTGGCGGGACCAGGCAAAGTGGGCGCAGAGATGATTATTCACTTCGATGCCCTGACGGCTCAGTTCGCTGTTCAGCACCTGGGTGATCAGCGGAATACAGCCACCGCAGCCGGTGCCGGCGCGGGTGGTGCTTTTCAGTGCGGCCACGGTGTGACAGCCGCCCTGAACCGCTTTCACGATGTCGCCTTTGCTGACGTCGAAGCAGGAGCAGATTTGCGCGCTGTCGGGCAGAGAGTCCACACCGATAGCCGGTTTTTCGCCGCTGCCAGCAGGCAGAATCAGCGCTTCCGGGTTAGCCGGCAGCGGAATAGCATTCAGCACCAGTTGCAGCAGATTGCCATAGTCGCTGGTGTCACCCACCAGCACCGCACCCAGCAGGGTTTTTTGATCTTCGCTGATCACCAGGCGTTTGTAGGTCGATTTGCTCTCATCCAGCCAGACCAGGCTGCGTGCGCCCGGCGTGGTGCCGCGTGCATCGCCGATGCCGCCCACATCCACACCGAGCAGCTTGAGTTTGGCGCTCATGTCCGCGCCGGTAAAGGCGTTGGCGCGGCCCAGCAGATGGTCGCTGGCGACCTGCGCCATTTTATAGCCCGGCGCCACCAGCCCATAGACCCGGTTCTGCCAGGCGGCGCACTCACCGATCGCGTAGATGTTGTGGTCGCTGGTCTGGCACTGGTCGTCGATGGCGATGCCGCCACGTTGACCCAGCGCTAAGCCACACTGCTTCGCCAGCTTGTCCTGAGGACGGATACCGGTTGAGAAGACGATAAAATCGACATCCAGCGCGCTGCCATCGGCAAACTCCAGCGTTTTACCGCCGTGGTCGTGATGCACAATCTGCCGGGTGTTTTTGCCGGTGTGCACCCGCACACCCATCTGCTCAATCTTGCGGCGCAGCTGTTCGCCTCCCTGCTGATCAAGCTGCTCCGCCATCAGCACCGGCGCGAATTCAATCACGTGGGTTTCAATACCCAGATTTTTCAGCGCGCCCGCCGCCTCCAGTCCCAGCAGGCCGCCGCCGATCACCGCGCCGCGTTTGCTGCGGCGCGAACAGGCTTCGATGGCGTTAAGATCTTCGATGGTGCGGTAGACAAAGCAGTCGCTGCCTTCCGCACCTTTGATCGGCGGGATCCACGGATAAGAGCCGGTCGCAAAAATCAGCGTGTCGTAATGGACCGCGCGACCGGTATTGGAGTGGATCAGCTTCTCATCGCGGTTAATGGTGATGGCGCGTTCACCCAGCAGCAGGTTGACCTGATGCCTGTCGTAGTAGCCCTCGCGAACCAGCGAAAGCTCTTCAGCAGTGTGATGAGAGAAGTAGGCGGACAGGTGGACACGATCGTAGGCGACGCGGGGTTCTTCACAAAAGACGGTCAGCGAAAAGTGATCAGGTTCCGCTTTCTCAATAAGTTCTTCTATGAAGCGGTGGCCGACCATGCCGTTACCGATAATGACGACATTGTGCTTGCTCATTTTTGCCTCAAATTTGCGATATCTGCCGCTACAATAGCGCGCCGCTTCTGAGGCTTATTGATATACATCAACCGCCACGTCATATACCCATTAAGAGGTATATAGTTGATTTGAATTAAGTTTCTTCAGTGAGGCTAAGCTGCTGAAAATCCGGCGTTGCCGCTGAGCCGGGGAAGTGTGCTAGTTTTAACCTCCCATGCGAAACGGATAAGGAATCGGCCATGCGATCACCCAAGTGGATCAATAACGTGCGTCTGCCCCGGCGCGAAGGGCTGTGGCAGATTGAGATCACCGACGGCAAAATCGCCGCGCTATCACCGCAGCCTCAGACGGCTTCACCGGCGGAGCAGTCGCTGGACGGTGAGGGCGGCCTGGCCTGTGCCCCCTTTGTTGAACCGCATATTCATCTGGATACCACTCAGACCGCCGGTGAACCGGCCTGGAACCACTCCGGCACGCTGTTTGAGGGCATTGAGCGCTGGGCGGAACGCAAGGCGCTGCTGACCCATGATGATGTAAAGCAGCGGGCGTTACAGACGCTGAAGTGGCAGATCGCCAACGGTATCCAGTTTGTGCGCACCCACGTGGATGTGTCAGATCCGTCGCTGACCGCGCTGAAGGCGATGCTGGAGCTGAAAGTAGAGATGGCTCCCTGGATCACCATGCAGATTGTCGCGTTTCCGCAGGAGGGCATTCTTTCCTATCCCAACGGAGAAGCGTTGCTGGAGGAGGCGCTGCGCCTTGGCGCGGATGTGGTGGGGGCGATTCCGCACTACGAATTCACCCGTGAGTATGGCGTCGAGTCGCTGCATAAGACCTTTGCGCTGGCGAATCGCTACGACCGGCTGATCGATGTCCACTGCGATGAGATTGATGATGAGCAGTCCCGCTTTGTGGAAACCGTGGCGGCGCTGGCGCATCGGGATGGCAACGGCGCGCGCGTCACCGCCAGTCACACCACCGCCATGCACTCTTATAATGGCGCTTACACCTCGCGGCTGTTTCGCCTGCTGAAACTTTCCGGCATTAACTTCGTGGCTAACCCGCTGGTCAATATTCATCTTCAGGGTCGCTTCGACACCTATCCTAAGCGGCGCGGGATTACGCGGGTGAAGGAGATGCTGGAGGCGGAGATTAACGTCTGCTTCGGCCACGACGACGTGTTTGATCCCTGGTACCCGCTGGGCACCGCCAGTATGCTCCAGGTGCTGCATATGGGGTTACATGTCTGCCAGCTGATGGGCTATCAGCAGATTAATGACGGGCTGGATCTGATCACCCATAACAGCGCCAGGACGCTGCAACTCGCGGGCTACGGCATTGAGGTTGGTCACGACGCCAGCCTGATTATTTTGCCGGCAGAGAGTGGTTTTGATGCACTCAGAAGGCAGGTGCCGGTGCGCTACTCATTGCGTCACGGCGTGGTGGTGGCGGCGACACAACCGGCGGAAAGTGAGATTTACTGGCGGGGAAGGGAACGGGTCGATTTCCGGCGCTAAACAGCAGGGCGGCGAACAGTGCGCCGCCCTGACGGTTTAATGGGTCACGTGACCGTGTGAACGGTGACGGGTGACAAACCCGAGCAGGCCGCACATCACAAACACCACCGCATAGAGGCCGTTCGCGGTAACCAGCGCGGTATGCACTCCGCTTTTCTCCACGATGGGTGCCGTGACCACAAAGGTCAGCATGGTGCCGACGGTGCCGCAGGTCAGGATGAAGTTCACCAGCTTCGGTGAGGCCACCCGGGTCTGCAACGAGCCCAGAGTAATGATAGTGGTGTAGATGGCGCTGGAGCTGAAGCCGAGCAGCATAATAATCCACTTCAGCATGCCGGCATCCTGGCTGCTGACAAACCAGTACATCAGCACCGTTGCCAGTCCGGCCAGCACCGTCAGGATCCGTTGCAGATCGAAGAAGCGCAGCAGGAAGCTGAAGGCCCACATCCCGACCATATAGGCGGTCCAGAAGCTGCCCACCAGCTGTCCGGCGTTATCGATATTCATCCCCATCACTTTGGTGGCATATTCCGGCACCCAGGAGATAAAGCCGAGCTGGCCCAGAATGTAGCAGAGGGCGGCCACTGCCAGCAGCAGCACGCCAACGCCCCATTTCTCTTTTTCCACGGTCGGACTGTTTTCCGGCTTACGCAGCACCGGAAACTCGACAAACAGCGTCATGATGAAAATCGCGACGTAGATAAAGCCGATGCAGACATAAACCCAGTACCACGGCAGCTGACGCGCCAGCAGAATGCCCGCCAGCACCGGAAACAGCGTTCCCGCCATGCTGAAGAAGGAGTCGGTAAACAGCAGGCGCGAGCCACGCTGACGGCCCTCATAGATATGGGTAATCAGGAAGGTGCCGATCGACATGGTGATGCCGCTGACCACGCCCAGCACAAACATGCAGAGCGAGAAGACCGTCAGATCGCGGCTGGTCATCAAGCCGAGAATCGCCAGCACCATCAGCACAAAGCCAAAAATCAGCTGGCGCTTCAGAGGCACGATCACCATCAGCCAGGCGTTCAGGAACACCGCCGCCAGGATGCCGCTGTTAAGGAAAGTAAAAGTGTTACTCATGCTGGAAACGGGGATCTGGAAATCTTTCGCGATGTCGCCCATTACCATGCCGGTAACGATCACCAGTGCGCCGGTCAGCGCATAGGAGAAAAAGCTTATCCAGGTGAGGCCAATACGATTACGGTTTGTCATGTGCTGAACCTATTGAGAACCGGAGGCAAAAAGTGTCAGAAAGTGTAAACGGAACCGTGATCTTAATAAACAACCAGTGAAACGGCAGATCCATATTTCATGCGTTGTGTGATTCCAGTCACGTCTTATCGCGGGTTAAACCGGTGTGCGCCTCTTTTACTTCAGCAGCGTAAATATAAGTAAAACGCTGGCTCTTGGATTGCAGGCTCTCTACACTAAATCACTTTTTTCGCTCCCGCTCTCCAGGGTAAGGAATCTTCTATGTTTAAACGTACGTTAACCGCGGCAATTACTCTGTTAGCACTCTCTTCGGTCTCTGCCCAGGCGCTGGCTGCCAAAGGCGATACCCATGTTCTGCTTACCACCTCCGCCGGCAATATCGAACTCGAACTGAATAACCAGAAAGCGCCGGTGTCAGTGAAAAACTTCGTTGACTACGTCAACAGCGGTTTCTACAACAACACCATTTTCCACCGCGTGATCCCAGGCTTTATGGTGCAGGGCGGCGGCTTTACCACCGATATGCAGCAGAAGCAGACCAACGCGCCGATCAAAAATGAAGCGGACAATGGCCTGCGTAACCTGCGGGGCACCATCTCCATGGCGCGTACCGCGGATAAAGACAGTGCCACCAGCCAGTTCTTCCTGAACGTCGCGGATAACGCCTTCCTCGACCACGGCCAGCGCGATTTTGGCTATGCCGTATTCGGTAAGATTGTGAAAGGTCAGGATGTGGTTGAAAAAATTTCTCAGGTGGCGACCAAAGATGTCGGTCCTTACCAGAATGTTCCGTCCAAACCGGTAGTTATCCTCTCCGCCAAAGTGCTGCCTTAAGCGCATTCGTCGCCCTCTGTGCAGGGCGACCGCCTGCCGTCTCCGGCAAAGCCAGAATTTGCTCTTATACTTAGGGCAAAAACCTGAGCAGGAGGCGGCATGGCGAACAAACTCACCGAAAAACAGAAGGTCACCCTGTGGCAACAGCGGCGTAGCGCCAGCTATCAGGCCAGCTGTCGGCTGGAGGGCCTGACGCCCACTGAAACCAGCGTCAGAAGTGAAGATGCCGCGGCCCGCCTGGCGTCACTGAGGAGGCAATATGGACTCTAATATCGCCGTCAGTCAGGACCCCTACCTGTGGCAGCATGACAAGGTGCTGAAAAATCTGCCCGATATTCATGACGCGGCGCAGCTGCGCAAAGCGGAGCTGAGCTTCAGCGCCGCGCGTCTCGCCACCCTGGAGCTGGGGCCGCGTAATCCTGGCTTTCCCTATCTGCGCCAGATCCATCGCACACTGTTTCAGGATCTCTACAGCTGGGCCGGTGAGCTGCGCACCATCGATATATGGCGTGATGAGACGCCGTTCTGCCATTTCGAGTATCTCGAAAAAGAGGGCAATGCGTTAATGGCCGCGCTGGAAGAGGAGAATGGGCTGGCCGATCTCCCGCCCGAGGACTTTGTGCGGCGTATCGCTCACTACTACTGCGAAATCAATATGCTGCATCCTTTCCGCCACGGTAACGGCCGCACACAGCGCATTTTCTTTGAACAGCTGGCGCTGCATGCCGGTTATCTGCTGGCGTGGGAGGCGATTGACGCTGAAAGCTGGCACGCGGCTAATCAGGCGGGGGCCGCCGGAGACCTGGCCCCGCTGGAGCAGGTATTCGCGAAAGTGGTGAGTGAGGCAGCTTAACCGCGTAGAATAGCGGCGCGGTTTATCATTCTGGACGCCTCATGCTGCTGCTTATCGACAACTACGACTCCTTTACCTGGAATCTTTATCAATATTTCTGCGAGCTGGGCGCGCAGGTGCAGGTGGTGCGCAATGATGCCATCACTCTGGCGCAGATGGACGCTTTGCCGCTGACCCATCTGGTGATCTCACCTGGCCCCTGCACGCCTGCGGAGTCAGGTATCTCGCTGGCGGCGATCCGTCACTTCGCCGGACGGGTGCCGCTGCTCGGCGTCTGTCTCGGACATCAGGCGATCGCTCAGGCCTACGGCGCGCAGGTGGTGCGTGCCCGTCAGGTGATGCATGGCAAAACCTCCGCGATTCAGCACACCGGCCAGGGCGTGTTCCGCAATCTGAATAATCCCCTTACCGTCACCCGCTACCATTCGCTGATTGTGCAGCGCGACTCCTTACCCGACGACTTCGAGGTCACTGCCTGGAGTCTGCGCGATGGTGAGCCGGACGAAATTATGGGCTTCCGCCATAAAACCCTGGCGCTGGAGGGCGTGCAGTTCCATCCCGAGAGTATTCTCAGCGAGCAGGGGCATCAGCTGCTGCGCAATTTCCTTGAGCAATAATTTGCCTTTGAGTGATTTTTTATGCATATTTCGTGATTATTATTTCATGCTGATACATCAATCATTCAAATGGGGTCATCAATGGCAGCGGAAAAAATTGCGGTCACGCGGGAAACGTTCGATAACGTTATTTTGCCTGTTTATGCACCTGCGCAGTTCGTGCCGGTAAAAGGCAAGGGCAGTCGCGTATGGGATCAGCAGGGCAAAGAGTATATCGACTTTTCTGGCGGGATCGCCGTCACCGCGCTCGGCCATTGCCATCCTGCGCTGGTGGAGACGCTGAAAAACCAGGGCGAAACCCTGTGGCACACCAGTAACGTTTTTACCAACGAACCGGCGCTGCGTCTCGCCAGCAAGTTAATCAGCGCGACCTTTGCGGAGCGGGTCTTTTTCGCTAACTCTGGCGCCGAAGCCAATGAAGCCGCCTTTAAGCTGGCGCGTTACTACGCCTGCAAACGTCACAGCCCGTTTAAAAGTAAGATCATCGCCTTCCATAACGCCTTTCATGGCCGCACGCTGTTTACCGTGACGGTCGGCGGGCAGCCTAAATATTCTGACGGCTTCGGCCCGAAACCGGCGGATATTGTCCATGTGCCGTTCAACGACCTGGATGCAGTGAAAGCGGTGATTGACGATCATACCTGCGCCATCGTGGTGGAGCCGATTCAGGGTGAGGGCGGTGTGGTGCCCGCGACGCAGGAATTTATGCAGGGTCTGCGTGAACTCTGCGACCAGCATCAGGCGCTGCTGGTACTGGATGAAGTGCAGAGCGGCATGGGGCGCAGCGGCAAGCTGTTTGCCTATGAGCATTATGGCGTTCAGCCCGATATTCTGACCTCGGCCAAAGCGCTGGGCGGCGGTTTCCCGGTCAGCGCCATGCTGACCACCAATGAGATCGCCTCGACCATGGCGCCTGGCGTGCATGGCACCACCTACGGCGGCAATCCGCTGGCCTGCGCCATCGCCGAAACCGCGCTGGACATCATCAATACGCCAGAGGTGCTGGCGGGCGTTGAGATGCGGCGTCAGCACTTTGTTACGGCGCTACAGGCGATTGATGCGAAGTACGATCTGTTCAGTGATATTCGCGGTAAAGGGCTGCTGATTGGGGCCGCCCTGAAGCCGCAGCATGCCGGTAAAGCACGCGACATTCTGAATGCCGCCGCCGCTGAAGGCGTAATGGTGCTGGTCGCCGGCACCGACGTGATGCGTTTTGCCCCGTCGCTGATTATTGAACCGGCGGACATCGAAGAGGGCATGAGCCGCTTCGCCACCGCCGTCGGCAAAGTGCTCAATTAGTTTTTACGTAAACGTCGGATCAGCCAGCGGCCATGCTGTGGTCGCTGGCTCCACGCCAGTGATGAGATGGTGTACATCACGCTCAGATGATCCAGAATACGTCGCACATGCTGCTCGACCACCGTTATCGGTCCCTCACTGATATTGTCCAGCTCATCCAGCAGATTGACCTGGGTACTGGCCCCATCATATTCCAGCCGCTGCTGGCAGCGCTGGAGCGCAATTTCACAGGATCGCAGATAGCGTTCCGCCAGTGAGTCGGTCAGCATGGTGTGTTCCCGCGCCAGTATTGTCATCGCATTGATATGCTCAACGATGAACTGGCTGTGCGTCACCCACAGGCGCATATCTTTAAGATACTGGGCGTTGAAAGCGGGCTCCTGCATCGCCTGATTCAGCGAGTTAAACAGCGCGTTATGGGCCTGGTTGACCCTGATGCGCTGATAAGCCAGTTTTTCCGGCGACTGCTCCGCACCCAGCAACAGCCGCAGTGCATCCTGATAGGTCTCCAGCGCATCATGCGCGTTCTGCCGGAGCAGGCCGCTCTGCCACTGCGGCCACAGCCAGAGCATGCCGCCAAAGGCGATCAGGCAGCCCATCAGCGTATCCATCAGTCTCGGCAGCAGAAACTGCGCGCCGTTCAGCGACAGCAGTTGCAGTGAGTAGACCGCCGTCACCGTGAAGCCAATCATCGACCAGCCGTAGAACTGGCGGGTGAATCGATAGCTGATAAAGGTGATCGCCAGCATGATCAGCAGCACCAGCGACTCCGGCACCGCCAGACGCAGGGCGGCGGCCGCAATCACCAGGCCGGCGAAGGTGCCCAGCGCCCGGTGCTGGATGCGGACGCGGGTCGCGCCGTAGCCGTTCTGACTGACGAACATGATGGTCATCAGGATCCAGTAGGGTTTCGGGATGTTGAAGAACAGCGCCAGCGCGCTGCCGAGCATCAGCATCACCGCAAAGCGCGCGGCGGTGCGCAGGGCCGACGATCGCCAGGAGAGATAGCTGCGCAGTGCCGGTAACAGCGGCAGGCGGCGCTGACGGTCCGCCATCAGATCGCGCTGATAGAGCGGTTTCTGGGTGCGCAGTACCCGCGCGATGCGGTTGAAGTGATAGAGGCAGAAGTTACCGACCGGGTTGTCAGGGTGCTGGCGGGCGATCTTCTCCAGCGCGCCGAGCTGTTTATCCATCGCAAAGCGATCGGGCAACTGGTGATAGAGGATGTTATCCGCCAGCACCCGCAGTCGGGTTGAGATGGTTTTGGCGTTCCAGCGGATCACCGCTTCGGCATGGCTCTGCTCCACCAGCTTCTGCACTTCTTCCGGCTGATGCAGGCTGACCGAGATATGTTCCTGAAGGTCGAGTGCCACCTGAAAGGCGCGCGTCAGCCGTTTATGGCTGTGATCGCGATTGGCCGACAGCATATGCATCTGCTGATAGCAGGTGGTGATCAGATCGACCACTTTCTGCTGACGAGCCAGCAGCGGCGGCAGCGCTTTTTCCGGGTCGGTCAGCTGGGTGAGCAGGGTATATTTGGCGTCGCAGTAGTTAGCCAGCTCGCGATAGATCAGGCTTAGGCTCTCGCGCATCGGCTGTTCTTTCCACAGCCAGAACCAGAACCAGTTAAACAGCCCATACCAGAGCGTGCCGCCGATGTAGAGCAGCGGGGTGACATAGATGGGCATCCGGCCGACCAGGCTCAGGGTAAAGATAGCGGCGATTAGCGTGCCGGGCAGCAGGCGGCCATGCAGCGGGCTGATCTCACCGGTTACGCCGAGCAGCAGCGGCATGGCGAACAGGATCAACGGCAGCGGTATCGCATGCAGGGTAAGCCACTGAATCAGAAAGCTGCCGAGTGCGAACAGGCTGCCGCCAATAATCAGGCGTTTAAAGAAGCGCTTATGCGGGGTATCCAGACCGGCGATGTTGCAGCAGGCCGGCACTAAGGAGAACAGCAGACCTTTTTGCAGGTCGCCCGCCAGCCAGCCCAGCGCCACCGGCAGGCAGAGTACCAGCGTTTGCCGCAAGGCATAGTTGACTTCAGGATGGTAAATAATTCGACGCCACATTGGCTCAACACAAACAATAACGGCGTGATGTTGCCAGCACGCCGTGGATGACAGGAGTTAGCGGGTACCGTATACCACGATAGTTTTGCCGTGTGCGGAGATCAGGTTCTGATCTTCCAGCATCTTCAGAATGCGGCCCACGGTTTCACGTGAGCAACCCACAATCTGACCAATCTCCTGACGGGTGATTTTAATCTGCATCCCATCGGGGTGAGTCATCGCGTCGGGCTGCTTCGCCAGGTTGAGCAGGGTCTGCGCAATGCGTCCGGTGACGTCGAGGAAAGCGAGGTTACCTACTTTTTCCGACGTGACTTGCAGGCGACGTGCCATCTGCGAGGAGAGTCGCATCAGGATGTCGGGGTTGACCTGGATCAGCTGACGGAATTTCTTATAGGAGATTTCCGCCACTTCGCACGCGGTTTTAGCCCGTACCCAGGCGCTACGCTCCTGACCTTCTTCAAACAGGCCAAGCTCACCAATGAAGTCGCCCTGGTTCAGATAGGAAAGGATCATCTCTTTGCCTTCTTCATCTTTAATCAGAACCGCGACGGAACCTTTCACGATGTAGTAAAGCGTTTCTGCTTTTTCACCTTGATGAATCAGCGTACTTTTGGATGGATACTTATGAATATGGCAATGGGACAGGAACCATTCGAGTGTAGGGTCTGTTTGCGGTTTGCCGAGAACCATTCGCTATTATCCTCTGTTGTAATCGTGCCCAAAATACAGGGGGCAGTTTTCCCTGTCAGGCGATGAAAGCTTCAAGCGTTTCCTTTTCAGGAAATTATTCGGGCCGCATTCGGCGCAGTGCGCATCATTCTTCCCGGCTTCGCCATTGGGTGACGAAAAATATTTTCAGCACTGTTTGTAGCATAGCTTTTGCCGACTGTCTTGTGTTGTCTCGCTTCAGCTTGGGGTGGATTTCTCTGGATTGCTGTTTACCAGGCGAAAGCGTACTCTGACGACAAAACAGCGTATTCTGGAGCAAAAATCATGCAGGCAAGAGTGAAATGGGTAGAAGGGCTGACATTCCTCGGGGAATCTTCATCCGGCCATCAGATACTCATGGATGGAAATTCAGGTGATAAAGCGCCCAGCCCAATGGAGATGGTTCTGATGGCGGCGGGTGGTTGCAGTGCGATTGACGTGGTTTCAATTCTGCAAAAAGGCCGTCAGGATGTGGCTGATTGTGAAGTAAAACTGACCTCAGAACGTCGTGAAGAGGCGCCGCGAATCTTTACGCACATCAACCTGCATTTTATCGTCAGCGGCAAAGCGCTCCAGGATAAAGCGGTCTCACGCGCGGTGGATCTTTCTGCTGAAAAATATTGCTCGGTGGCCATCATGCTGGGCAAAGGCGTTACCATCACCCACAGCTATGAAGTGATTGAGTTGTAGTAACTGCAAGAGTCATTGCTGACCTGCTAACTTCACTTCCAGTATCTGATGCAGGTTGCTTCAAGACCGTGTCTGGGCAGGTAATCCGCTTTTAGACTGTGCCTGCGCAGAGAACCGGGTCAGATCGGAAAGTCGCAAAACCGCCATCCATGGCGTGCTCGGCCCGCGCGATTACGCACCTCATCCCTGAGGTGCGCCCGTTGCCGGGCCAACGCTTTGCGTTGTTCAAAAACGCTCCCGGCGTTTTTGTCCCAGGCGCGGGACGCTTTCCTCTTCTGACCCGGCTCCCTGCGCGTTGAGCGACGGCGTTGCGTTCAGGCCTACTCTGCTTTGGCTTTGTCATCAGTCCAATGGGCTATGACGGACCTCTTACTCAATGCGTTTCCCTTCCATCAGCCGCTTCACCAGCGGTCCCATGATCAGCTCCATCGCCAGACCCATTTTGCCGCCCGGCACCACCAGCGTATTGATGTGCGAGATAAACGAACCCTGCAACATCGCCAGCAGATAGGGGAAGTCAATATCTTCCAGCGCCTGGAAGTGGATCACCACAAAACTCTCATCCAGCGAGGGGATCGCCCGCGCTGCAAACGGGTTAGAGGTGTCCACGGTCGGGACACGCTGAAAGTTGATGTGGGTGCGGGAAAACTGGGGGGTGATGAAGTTGATGTAATCTTCCATCGAGCGCACCACCGAATCCATGACGGCTTCACGTGAATGACCGCGCTCACCGGTGTCGCGCACCAGTTTCTGAATCCATTCCAGGTTAACAATTGGCACCACGCCAACCAGCAGATCGACATGTTCCGCCACATTGTGCTGCGTCGTCACCACGCCGCCATGCAGCCCTTCGTAGAACAGAATATCGGTATTTTGTGGCAGCGGCTGCCACGGCGTAAAGGTGCCGGGCACCTGATTCCACGGCACCGCCTCATCATAGGTGTGCAGATATTTACGCGACTGGCCCTGACCGCTCTGGCCATACTCTTTAAAGCTCTGCTCCAGTAAACCAAAGTCGTTGGCTTCCGGGCCGAAGTAGCTGACATGACGACCTAAATCGCGCGCCTTACGAATCGCCATATCCATTTCGGGGCGGGTAAAGCGGTGAAAGCTGTCGCCCTCCAGCTCCGCCGCATGGAGATCAAGCTGCTGGAAGATTTTCCGAAAGGCGAGGCTGGTGGTGGTGGTTCCCGCGCCGCTGGAACCGGTCACTGCGATAATGGGATGACGGGCAGACATAGAAAAGCTCCCTGTGAAATCAGGCGATGAGCATTGTTAACACGAAATGGCCGTGGGCGCATCAGCCGCGAAATTCTTTGCGCGGCATGATGTTGACCGATTCGTGCAGCTCCGACCACACCAGCACCACCTCACCGCTCTCCAGCTGGCGGCGCACATCGGCCACCTTGTCGACCAGGCTGCGTTCCTGCTCGCCATAGTCGGTGCCTTCGCGCAGCACAAAGGTTTCAATCAGATTTTCAAGGGTCTCCGGGGAGACCTGTTGCCAGGGAATAATCACGCGATCAGTTATCCAGAAAAGGGGCGATCCACTGCGGGATGCGCTGCTCCAGCCACATTTCAGGCTGGCGCAACGTCCCGCCGACAAAACCAACGTGGCCGCCGTGGGGTGTCAGTTGATAAGTAATAGTGGCAGATAATTGGCTGCTGTGGGGGATCACCTCATCACTCATGAACGGGTCATCTCTGGCATGAATGATCAGCAGCGGTTTCTCTGCGTGCTTCAGCCACGGCAGGGCGCTGGCGCGCTGATAGTAATCAGCCGCATCGGTAAAACCGTGGGCGCGGGCGGTAATGGCATCATCAAAATCGCGCAGCCGCCGCAGCGCCCTGAGCTGCGCCAGATTGACCGGCAGCGTTTCCGGCCAGGCGTGCAGTTTGCGGCGGGCATTTTTCTTCAGCTGCGCCAGCAAATAGTGTTGATAGAAACGGGAGAAACCGCGTTCCAGTTTCACACTACATGGCTCCAGCAGCAGCGGTGCCGAGACAATCACCGCCGCGTCCAGATCCGCGGCCGCCCCCTGCTGGCCCAGCAGACAGCCCAGCATATTACCGCCCAGCGAAAAGCCGACCGCGGCGGTAGGCACATGACCCCAGCGGGTGCGCAGCCAGTGCAGGAAAAAGCGGGCATCTTCCGTTTCGCCGGAGTGATAGATCCGGTTCAGCCGGTTGGGTTCACCGCTGCAACCGCGAAAATGCATCACCACCGCCAGCCAGCCGCGTGCGCGGCAGGTCGCCATCAGTCCATGAATGTAAGGGCTGTGAAAGCTGCCCTCCAGCCCGTGAAACAGCACCACGCGCGGTTTATGCTGCGCGAATTGCGGATCTTCGCTCCAGGCGAGATCGACGAAGTCACCATCCGGCAGATCGAGACGCTGCCAGTGCGGCTCCAGCGTAATCCGGCGCCGTAACAGGCGGGGCAACAGGGTTTGCAGATGCGCATTACGCAGGCTGCGCAGCGGCGTGAACTGCTCCGATTCCGGTCCGGTAAATTTCATGTGGTAAATGCTTGTCTGTTCCATATCACACTGTTAGCTTCGATAAGTTTTTTCTTGCAGGGGAAGGAGTACCCGCTTGCCATGGAACTGAGTCTTTTCTTATCGATGTTGGGATTTCTTTGGGTCGCGGCAATCACGCCAGGCCCTAATAATATGTTACTCACCGCCTCAGGTGCCAACTTTGGCTTTCTGCGCACCATTCCGCTGATGATCGGCATCATGATCGGCATGCAGGTGATGCTGCTGATGGTGGCGTTTGGCGTTGGCGGCCTGATCCTGCTCTATCCCTCACTGCATCTGGTGCTGAAAATCGGCGGCAGCCTCTATCTGCTGTGGCTGGCCTGGAAGATAGCGACGTCCCGCTATGAAAAGCTGGAAACCGACCGTGCGCCCGAGGCGCCGATGCCGTTCTGGCAGGGTGGACTGTTGCAGTTGATCAATCCCAAAGCCTGGCTGATGGCGCTGGGTGCGGTGGCCAGCTTCAGCCTGGCCGGTGACGCCTACCGTCATTCGGTGATGGCGATCAGCCTGGGGATGTTTCTGGTCAACCTGGTATCAGGCGTGATCTGGATGGGATTCGGCGCGATGATCGGCCATATTCTGCGCAGCCGCCGCGCCTGGAAAATCTTTAACTTCTCGATGGGGCTGCTGACCGCCGCCTGCGTGCTGTTAATCTGGCGCTGAGTTAACTGGATGCGCGTTCGACGCGCGTCCAGGGCAGTACTTCGCGCATCACCGGCGCGTTCGGCTGGCGTATTTTCTGCAACAGCAGTTGTACGCTGCGCGCGCCCAGCTGATTCATCGGCTGTTCAATGGTGGTCAGCGGCGGATTGAGACTGCGGGTAAAGGAGACGCCGTCAAAACCGACCACCGCCAAATCTTCCGGTATGCGCAGGCCCGCCTCCAGCGCAGTATGCATCACGCCCACCGCCAGCACATCGGACACCGCAAATACCGCATCCGGCGGTTGAGGCAACGCCATCAGCTCCCGCAGCGCCAGACTACCCGCTTCGCAGGAGATGTCACTGGCATAGGCGACGCCTGACCAGGCAAATCCCAGCTCCTCAATCGCCTGCCGGTAGCCTTTTTCACGATGATGCGAATAGAGGTAACGCATATCCCCGTTCACCAGTCCGATGCGTTTACGTCCTTTACCGGCGAGGTAGTGCACGGTATCGCGCGCCGCTTCCAGGTGGTCGATGGTGACGGAGGAGGCGGGGATGTCGGGATCAAACTCTGAGCACTGCACCCAGGGCGCACCGGCGATCAGCGCCTCCAGATCCTGTAACCCGGAAGCCGCATCCATGGTGATCACCCCATCCACCACTTTACCGGTCAGCAGCGAAAGATAGGCGGCTTCACGCTGTAATTGCGAGGCGGAGTTACAGAGCAGGATGTGATAGCCGTGCAGTTCGGCCTCGGCTTCGATCCCCTGAACCACGCGCGAGCAGAAGGGATTGGTAATATCCGAGATCAACACCAGCAGCATGTGGCTTTGCGCGGTACGCAGCTGACGCGCCAGTAAATTGGGCTGGTAGTCGCAGGCGGAGATCGCCGCCAGTACTTTCTCACGCGTATCGGGTTTGACACCGGGATGCGCGTTGAGAACCCGCGACACCGTGGCTTTGGAGACGCCAGCCAGCTGAGCGACTTTCTCAATCGACATCGGGTACAGAGACCTTCGCAAGCAGAAAATGGGAACGCATATGAATAACACAGCTGAAATGTGAGCGCCTGACATTTTTGCTTACTTTACTCATTTTCAGCATTTGCGCTTTTTAACTAACTTTTGCAGATCCTTATCTAAGAACTTCTTTTTATTAGGGATAATTTTTAATTCCTTGGTGAAGTCCTGGTGCCCGGTGACACTGCCTCCACGATAATAACGGTGGGGTAGCGATCATGGCAGCAACAGTACGTTTATCTTTTTTAGCCGCAGCGCTGGGGCTGCTGGCCTTTCAGGCGGAGGCGGTCAATGTCACGGTGGCTTACCAGACCTCCGCTGAACCCGCAAAAGTGGCGCAGGCTGACAATAGCTTTGCCAGAGAGAGCGGGGCCAGTGTCGACTGGCGCAAGTTTGACAGTGGCGCCGGGGTGTTGCGGGCGCTGGCCTCCGGTGATGTGCAGATCGGCAATATCGGCTCCAGCCCGTTAGCGGTGGCGGCCGCCCAGCAGCTGCCGATTGAAGCCTTCCTGCTCGCCTCGCAGCTGGGAAACTCGGAAGCGCTGGTGGTGAAGAAAAGTATCACCCGCCCTCAGGATTTAATCGGTAAACGCATCGCGGTGCCGTTCATCTCCACCACCCACTACAGCCTGCTGGCGGCGCTGAAACACTGGGGGATTAAGCCTTCGCAGCTCCAGCTGGTCAATTTACAGCCACCGGCGATTATCGCGGCCTGGCAGCGTGGCGACATCGATGGGGCCTACGTCTGGGCACCCGCCGTTAATGAACTGGAAAAAAGCGGCAAGGTGTTAACGGACTCGGCTGAAGTAGGGCGCTGGGGATCGCCGACGCTGGATGTCTGGGTGGTGCGGAAAGATTTCGCCCAACAGCACCCGGAGATTGTCACCGCTTTTGCCCGCAGCGCCCTGACGGCGCAGCAGGCCTATCTCAATAATCCCGATAGCTGGCTGACGCAGCCGGAAAATCTCAGCAAACTCGCCCGGCTGAGCGGGGTGCCGGAGGCGCAGGTGCCGGGCCTGGTGAAAGGCAACACCTACCTGACGGCGCAGCAGCAGGTTGAGCAGCTCGGCAAACCGGTCAATAAAGCGATCGTCGATACCGCGCAGTTTCTGAAAGCCCAGGGCCGGGTGCCGCAGGCGGATAATGACTACAGCAGCTACGTGACCTCCCGTTTTGTCGAGCCATTAACCAGACCTTAAGGAGCCACCATGCTGCGCATCGCTCATCTCAACGCACGCTATGCCGGGCAGCCGGTACTTCAGGATATTAATCTGCAACTGGATCACCGCGAGCTGCTGGTGGTGCTCGGTCCTTCGGGTTGTGGCAAAACCACCCTGCTCAATCTGGTTGCCGGTTTTCTGCCGCTGGAGTCAGGCAGCATCACGCTGGATAACCAGCCGGTCCGCGGACCGGGTGCGGAGCGCGGCGTGGTGTTTCAGCATGAGGGATTACTGCCGTGGCGCAACGTACTGGAGAACGTCGCTTTTGGCCTGCAACTGGCCGGTATGCCGCGTGCACAGCGTGAAGCCGTGGCTCGTCGCTTAATCAGACAGGTGGGGCTGGAAGGGGCGGAAAAGCGTGCCATCTGGCAGTTGTCAGGCGGTCAGCGCCAGCGGGTCGGCATTGCGCGCGCGCTGGCTACCGATCCGCAACTGCTGCTGCTGGACGAGCCGTTCGGTGCTCTCGACGCTTTCACTCGTGAGCAGATGCAGACTCTGCTGCTGACCCTCTGGCGTGATAGCGGCAAGCAGATCCTGCTGATTACCCATGACATTGAGGAGGCGATTTTCCTCGCCAGCGAGCTGATCCTGCTGTCACCGGGGCCGGGACGGATCGTGGAGCGGCTGCGGCCCGATTTTGGTCAGCGCTTTGCCGCGGGTGAGTCGTGCCGCAGCATCAAATCCGATCCGCAGTTTATCGCGCAGCGCGAGTATGTGCTGAGCCGGGTATTTGAGCAACGGGAGGCGTTTGTATGAGCGCGTTAATCAACGATAAAACGCTGCCGGTGCCGCGCCGCCTGCGCTGGCCGTTTTCAACCGCCCTGACGCTGAGCCTGCTGAGTCTCTCGCTGCTGTTGCTGCTCTGGTGGGGCGTGACCGCGCTGGGGCTGATCGCGCCGCTGTTTCTGCCGCCACCCCAGCAGGTGTTAAGCAAGCTGCTGCTGATTGCCAGCGCGCAGGGGTTTATGGATGCCACGCTGTGGCAGCATCTGGCCGCCAGCCTGACGCGCATCGTGATCGCGCTCAGCGTCGCGTCCGTTATTGGCATTCCGGTGGGGATCCTGATGGGGCTCAGCCCGGTGGCGCGCGGGCTGCTCGATCCGCTGATTGAGCTTTACCGTCCGATCCCGCCGCTCGCCTATCTGCCGCTGATGGTGATCTGGTTCGGCATTGGTGAGACCTCAAAAATCCTGCTGATTACGCTGGCGATCTTCGCGCCGGTTACGCTCTCCACCTTAGCCGGCGTGCGCAATGCGCAACAGGTGCGCATCCGCGCCGCCCGTTCGCTGGGCGCGACCCGCTGGCAGCTGCTGCGTTGGGTGATCCTGCCTGGCGCGCTGCCTGAAATTCTGACCGGCCTGCGCATCGGGCTGGGGGTGGGCTGGTCCACGCTGGTGGCGGCCGAGCTCATCGCCGCCACGCGCGGGCTTGGTTTTATGGTGCAGTCGGCCGGGGAGTTCCTCGCCACCGATGTGGTGCTGGCCGGTATCGCGGTGATTGCCCTCATCGCTTTTAGTTTAGAACTTGGGCTGCGTGCGTTACAGCGCCGTCTGACGCCCTGGAGTGGAGAACAGTCATGAATGAACGTCTCAGTTTTACCCCGCTTGGCCCGTGGATTGGGGCGCAGGTGTCAAACCTGGATGTCTCACGCCCATTAAGTGATGCCCAGTTTGAGCAGCTCTATCACGGCCTGCTGCGTTATCAGGTGCTGTTTCTGCGTGACCAGAAAATTACGCCGGAACAGCACCGGGCGCTGGCGATCCGCTTTGGTGACCTGCATATTCATCCGGTCTATCCCCATGCGGAGGGAGTTGAGGAGATTATCGTGCTGGATACCCATCGGGATAATCCGCCGGATAATGACAACTGGCACACTGATGTCACCTTTATCGAAACACCACCCGCCGTCGCGCTGCTGGCCTCAAAGGTATTGCCGGAGGCGGGCGGTGACACGCTCTGGACCAGCGGCATCGCGGCTTATGAGGCGCTCTCAGAGCCCTTTAAGCAGCTGCTGGACGGTCTCCGCGCTGAGCATGATTTCAAAAAGTCATTCCAGGAGTACAAATACCGTAAAACGGAAGCGGAGCATCAGCGCTGGCAGCAGGCGGTGGCAAAACATCCGCCGGTGCAGCATCCGGTGATCCGCACCCATCCGGTCAGCGGCAAAAAAGCGTTGTTTGTGAATGAGGGCTTTACGACGCGCATCGTGGATTTAAGCGAGAAGGAGAGTGAGGCCGTGCTGAACCTGCTGTTTGCGCACGCCACCAAACCGGAGTTTCAGGTGCGCTGGCGCTGGCAGCCAGACGATCTGGCGATCTGGGATAATCGGGTGACGCAGCATTATGCCAATGCCGACTACTATCCCGCCCGCCGGGTGATGCAACGGGCGACGGTACTGGGTGACAAACCCTTCTGACACGCCGGGGTTCTCCCTGAGGCCAGAGAGAACCCCGGTGGTTTATGACGCCATTAGCTGTTCCAGCTGTTCCTGCGCCTCCAGCCACGCCATTTCCACCTCTTCCAGCGCCGATTTACTTTCGGCCTGACGCTGAAGCGCGGCGGTGAGATCCGCTTTACGGCTTTGCTCATAGATAGCGCTGTCGGAGAGCTGCGCCTCCGCCTCGGCCAGCTGGCTCTGCCATTTGCTCATCTGTTTTTCCAGCTTCTCGATCTCTTTACGCAGTGGCTGGGTCTGGGTGCGCAGCTCGGCATCCCGCCGTTTCTGATCTTTACGCGCCTGGGCACTGTTGCCGTTGTCCTGCTTTGGTGCGGCATCCTGTTGCGCCTGCTGCTTTTGCAGATCGCTCAGCCACTGCTGGTAATCTTCGAGGTCGCCCTCAAACACATCTACTTTGCCATCATGCACCAGGTAGAGATCGTCGGTGGTGGCGCGCAGCAGATGCCGGTCGTGCGACACCACCACCAGCGCGCCTTCAAAGTCGATTAACGCTTCGGTCAGCGCCTGGCGCATATCGAGATCCAGGTGGTTGGTGGGTTCATCGAGCAGCAGCAGGTTAGGGCGCTGCCAGACGATCAGCGCCAGCACCAGCCGCGCTTTTTCGCCGCCGGAAAAGCGCTCGGTGATTTCGGTGACTTTATCGCCGCGGAAATCGAAGCCGCCCAGATAGTCGCGCAGCTGCTGTTCCAGCACGTTGGGCGCGATGCGCGCCAGATGCTGGAGCGGAGACTCATCGGCCCGCAGAAACTCCAGCTGATGCTGAGCGAAGTAACCGAGCTTGATCCCTTTCGCCAGACCAATTTTGCCCGCCATCGGCTCCAGTTCATCCGCCAGCAGCTTGATCAGCGTCGATTTACCGGCACCGTTACGTCCCAGCAGGCCGATACGTGAACCCGGCACCAGGTTGAGCTTGATGGCGTCAAGAATGATGCGATCGCCGTAACCCGCCGTCACCTTCTCCATCTTCAGCAGCGGATTGGGCAGGTTTTCCGGTTTGCGGAAGCTGAAGCTGAAGGGGTTATCGACATGAGCCGGGGCGATCATCTCCATTCGCTCCAGCATCTTGATGCGGCTCTGCGCCTGTTTCGCCTTGGTGGCCTGGGCGCGGAAGCGATCGATGTAGCTTTGCAGGTGCGCCACTTTCTCCTGCTGGCTCTGATACAGCGCCTGCTGCTGAGCCAGCTTGGCGACGCGCTGCCGCTCAAACGAGCTGTAGTTGCCGGTATATTCATACATCGACTGCTGTTCGATATGGATGATTTTGTCGACCACCGGATCGAGGAAGTCGCGATCGTGGGAGATCAGGATCAGCGTGCCTTCATAGCTCTTCAGCCAGCGCTCCAGCCAGATCACCGCATCGAGATCGAGGTGGTTGGTCGGTTCATCCAGTAACAGCAGATCGGAGCGGCAGATCAGCGCCTGCGCCAGGTTCAGGCGCATCCGCCAGCCGCCGGAGAAGTCGCTGACCGGGCGTTGCAGCTGCTCCTGACTGAAGCCCAGGCCGTGCAGCAGGCTGGCGGCGCGTGCGTGGATGCTCCAGGCCTGCACCGCGTCAAGCTGGCCGTGCAGCAGCGCAATGGCGTTGCCGTCATCCCGCTGATTGGCCTCCGCCAGTTGAGCTTCAAGCTGGCGATAGTGGCGATCGCCATCAATCACATACTCCAGCGCGGCTTTATCCAGCGCTGGCGTCTCCTGATTCACCCAGGCCAGCGCCCAGTGAGCAGGGAAGTTTACGGTGCCGGCATCGCTGGTGATCTCACCTTTTAACAGCGACAGCAGCGTGGATTTACCGCAGCCGTTTTTACCCACCAGCCCGACTTTCTGACCGGGATTGATGGTGGCGGTGGCGTTGTCGAGCAGTACGCGGATGCCGCGGCGAATTTGTAAGGCAGAGAAGACAATCATGTAAGCGCCGTATCGTCAGAATATGTTAATTTACTGGCAACATAATGAGATTTTGCTGCGTCGTGCATGGTAGCGGAAAACCGCACCAATGACGACGCCCTGGAGGGAAAGGATGTCGCAGCCACCCCGCGTTTTACTGCTTTTCGCTCATCCTGAATCACAGGATTCAATTGCGAATCGGATTTTACTCCAGCCGGCTCAGGCGCTGGAGCATGTGACCGTGCACGATCTCTACGCGGCCTATCCCGATTTTTTTATCGATATTCACCATGAACAGCAGCTGCTGCGCGACCATGACGTCATTATTTTCCAGCACCCGCTCTACACCTATAGCTGTCCGGCGCTGCTGAAAGAGTGGCTGGATCGGGTGCTGTCGCGCGGTTTCGCCAACGGTGTGGATGGCAATGCGCTGGAAGGGAAATACTGGCGTAGCGTGGTCACCACCGGCGAACCAGAGAGCGCCTTTAAGCAGCATGGACTGAACCGCTATTCACTGAATGACATTATGCGACCGTTTGAGCTGACCGCGCAGATGTGCCGTATGCACTGGATGCCACCAATGATTGTCTACTGGGCGCGTCGGCAGAGTGCTGACGTCATGAAAAATTATGCCCGCGCTTATGGCGACTGGCTGGCAGCGCCGCTGCCGAATGGAGGGGTATAAATGGAAGGACAAACGCTGCTGACCGCCGGGGTGATCTATCTGGTCGCGGCGGTCTTGATCGTACCGGTGGCGGCGCGCCTCGGTATTGGTGCGGTTCTGGGCTATCTGGTGGCGGGTATCGCCATCGGTCCCTGGGGATTAGGCTTTATCAGCGACGTCGACGAGATCCTGCACTTTTCGGAACTCGGCGTGGTGTTCCTGATGTTTATCATCGGGCTGGAGCTGAACCCGGCAAAGCTGTGGGCGCTGCGCCGCTCTATTTTTGGCGTCGGCGCGGCGCAGGTGATCTTCTCGGCGGCCATTCTGGGCGGCTTGTTGTGGCTGACTGATTTTAGCTGGCAGGCGGCGGTGATTGGCGGCATTGGTCTGGCGATGTCCTCCACCGCCATGGCGTTACAGCTGATGCTGGATAAAGGCATGAACCGCAGTGAAGCGGGGCAGCTGGGCTTTTCCGTGCTGCTGTTTCAGGACATCGCGGTGATCCCGGCGCTGGCGCTGATCCCGCTGCTGGCTGGCACCGACAGTGGCCATATCGACTGGATGAAAGTGGGCATGAAGGTGCTGGCCTTTGCCGGCATGCTGGTGGGAGGCCGCTATCTGCTGCGGCCGATCTTCCGCTACATCGCCGCGTCAGGGGTGCGCGAAGTCTTTACCGCGGCCTCACTGCTGCTGGTGCTGGGTTCGGCGCTGTTTATGGATGCGCTGGGACTGTCGATGGCGCTGGGAACCTTTATCGCCGGGATCCTGCTGGCGGAGAGTGAATATCGCCATGAGCTGGAGGTCGCCATCGACCCGTTTAAAGGGTTACTGCTGGGACTGTTCTTTATCTCGGTTGGCATGGCGCTCAACCTCGGCGTGCTCTATACCCATATTGTGACCATTCTGCTGGGCGTAGTGACGCTGGTGGCGGTAAAAACCCTGGTGCTCTACCTGCTGGCGCGTATTTATGGCTTACGCAGTTCCGAGCGACAGCAGTTTGCGGGGGTACTGAGTCAGGGCGGCGAGTTCGCCTTTGTGCTGTTTTCAGCGGCCTCCTCCGCGAAGCTCTTTTCCGGCGATCAGCTGCCGATGCTGCTGGTGACGGTCACGCTGTCGATGATGACCACGCCGCTGCTGATGCAGGGAGTCGACCGACTGCTGGCGCGCCGCTTCAACGAACCGGACGATCAGGCCGAGAAGCATTTTGTGGAGGACGATCAGCCGCAGGTGATTGTGGTCGGCTTTGGCCGCTTCGGACAGGTAGTAGGGCGCTTACTGATGGCCAATAACAAACGCATCACCGTGCTGGAGCGCGATATTAGTGCGGTGAGCCTGATGCGTAAATATGGCTATAAGGTCTATTACGGCGACGCCACCGAGCTGGAGCTGCTGCGGGCGGCCGGTGCGGGCAGTGCTCAGGCGATTGTTATCACCTGCAATGAACCGGAAGATGTGATGACTATTGTGCATCTGTGCCAGCAGCACTTCCCGCAGTTGCAGATTCAGGCGCGGGCGCGCGGGCGTGTTGAAGCCCATGAGCTGTTACAGGCGGGTGTGACGCAGTTCTCGCGTGAAACCTTCTCCAGTGCGCTGGAGTTAGGGCGCAAAACGCTGATGACGCTGGGGATGCATCCTCATCAGGCGCATCGTGCTCAGCAGCATTTCCGTCGGCTCGATATGCGGATGCTGCGCGAGCTGATGCCGAATCTCTCGGAGAGTGCCCAGGCGTCCCGCGTGCGTGAAGCACGGCGTGAACTGGAAGATATTTTCCAGCGTGAAATGCAGCATGAAAAGCGGCAGATCGACGGCTGGGATGATGATCAATAACTTAATGAAACAGGCAGACGATAATGCGTAAACGTTTTATTGCTGGTGCGACATGCCCGCACTGCCAGGAGAAGGACACGCTGGCGATGTGGCGTGAAAATAATGTTGATGTGGTGGAGTGCGTGAAGTGTGGTCATCAGATGCGTGAGGCGGATAAGCAGGCGCGCGATCAGGTGCGTACCCACGAGCAGGTGATCGGTATTTTCCATCCTGAGTAGCGGAATGGCGCAGCTTTTTTTAAGCTTAAACTTACAGCGGGATTGAATTCCGTTACAATTGGCGCCATTAACGCTGTGGTCGCAAGAGAAAGCCAATAACCTCTTGTACCCAGCCCCGAACCTTTCTGGTTGGTGTTATTGCACGCAAGAATAGACCAATGAGACGGGATCTCAGCTCTCAACGGTTAGGAGATATCATGAAAGTAGCAAAAGACCTGGTGGTAAGCCTGGCCTATCAGGTACGTACAGAAGACGGCGTGTTAGTTGACGAGTCACCGGTGAGCGCACCGTTAGACTATCTGCACGGTCATGGTTCCCTGATTTCTGGTCTGGAAAATGCGCTGGAAAACCACGTTGCCGGCGACAAGTTTGATGTGCATATCCCGGCGAACGATGCGTACGGTCAGTATGACGACAACCTGGTGCAGCGTGTGCCTAAAGATGTCTTTATGGGCGTGGATGAATTACAGGTTGGCATGCGTTTCCTGGCGGAAACTGACCAGGGTCCGGTACCGGTTGAAATCACCGAAGTGGAAGATGACCACGTCGTGGTGGATGGTAACCACATGCTGGCGGGCCAGAACCTGAACTTCAACGTTGAAGTGGTCGCTATCCGCGCAGCAACTGAAGAAGAACTGGCTCATGGCCACGTTCACGGCGCAGATGGTCATCATCACGACCACGACCATGATCACGGTCATGACCACGATCACGGTAAAGGCGGTTGTGGCAATGGCGGCTGCGGTTGCAGCCACTAAGTCTCAGCGTACGTTTAAAGGCCACCTCCGGGTGGCCTTTTTATTGCTGGCAGCGTTAGGGCGGACCTGACAGCGTCGCGGCCAGAGCCTGATCAGGCTGCCAGCTGACCCGCCATCAGTAGTGTGGCGGTGGCGTCTCTTCAGATTGTTCGGCGACCATCGAGGGCGCATTGGCTTTGAGCTTGTCGGTGAGAATGCGCATCTGCTCACGCAGTTTATTCATCTCCAGCTCGTGCTGAACCACCGCGCTGTTCAGCTGCTCAATGGTCATCTCCTGAAAGGCCAGTTTACTCTCAAGCGTCTCCAGACGCTGTTCCCACTCAGATTGTTGCATGACCTGTTCCTCTGTTAAGGTGCGACTCGGGGCGTGATTCTACGACCTGAATATGGGGAATCACCTGTTTTTTTCACTCTCTCTGGCGTTACGCTTGAAAAAGCGCCGCGCGGTATCATCTCTGATGAAACTTCCTGACGCAAAAAAGGTCTGAAGTTGACCGGGTAATTACATTGTGGGAGTGTTCGCCACTGCCACGTAAAGTTATAGTGTGGACCCTGAAGTCCGCAATGATTCCCGAGGTTAGACGCTTCGGTTTTGGAGAATGGATGAAATCACTGTTTAAAGTCACATTGTTAGCTACCACTATGGCTGTTGCGCTGAATGCTCCGCTGGCAATGGCGGCAGAAACCGCTGCTGCGCCACAGGCTGCACCGGCAGCGGCACCGCAATCCGCGCCACAGGCACCGAAGAATGCTGCCTTCAAAAATGAAGATCAGCAGTCTGCTTACGCGCTGGGTGCTTCACTGGGTCGCTACATGGACAACTCCCTGAAGGAGCAGGAAAAACTGGGTATCAAACTGGATAAGCAACAGCTGATTGCCGGTGTTCAGGATGCGTTTGGCGGCAAGAGCAAACTCTCTGATGAAGAGATCGAGCAGACGCTGCAATCTTTTGAGGGCCGCGTGAAAGGCGCAGCCTCAGCGAAAATGGAAAAAGATGCGAAAGAGAACGCCGACAAGGGTACTGCTTACGCCACCAAATTTGCTAAAGAGAGCGGCGTGAAGAAAACCGACAGCGGCCTGCTGTATAAAGTTGAGAAAGAGGGCACCGGTGACGCACCGAAAGACAGCGATACCGTGGTGGTAAACTACAAAGGTACGCTGATTGACGGTACTGAGTTCGATAACTCTTACACCCGTGGCGAGCCGCTCTCATTCCGTCTGGATGGTGTGATCCCAGGCTGGACTGAAGGTCTGAAGCACGTGAAAAAAGGCGGCAAGATCAAGCTGGTGATCCCACCGCAGCTGGCATACGGCAAAAATGGCGTTCCGGGTATTCCGGCTAACTCCACGCTGGTGTTCGATGTTGAGCTGCTTGACATCAAACCAGCACCGAAAGCAGACGAAAAAGCGCAGGCACCTGCTCCTGCCGCTGCGGCTGAAAAAGCGCAGTAATCTGCTCACCGCCGCCTTCGGGCGGCGGTTTCCTTCCTGCGTCACGACAAACCCCTGGCATAAGCCGACGACATTTGCCAGACTAGCGCCTGCCTAATTATCCCAATATTGAGTCTGCCCATAAGCCGCTGTGACAGGCTCCAGCCATTCAGGGTGATCTCTTCAATGTCTAATCCATTCAATCCGGGTGAACTGAGCGACTTCGATCTGCTGGAGCAGCATCCGTTCGAACCTACTGATTACGATATTCTGAAATCGTACGAGGCTGTCGTGGATGGCCTGGCAATGTTGATCGGCTCGCATTGTGAAATTGTCCTGCATTCACTGGAAGATCTTAAGTGCTCGGCCGTGCGCATCGCCAATGGTGAACACACCGGCCGTAAAGTGGGATCGCCTATCACCGATTTAGCCTTGCGGATGCTGCATGATATGCATGGCACCGACAGCAATGTCTCCCGGGCTTACTTCACCCGCGCCAAAAGCGGCGTGCTGATGAAGTCGGTCACTATCGCGATTCGTAATCGTCAGCAGCGGGTGATTGGCCTGCTGTGCATTAACATGAACCTTGATGTGCCGTTCTCCCAGATTATGTCGACCTTTATGCCGCCGGAGATGCAGCAGGTCGACTCTAACGTTAACTTTGCCAGCTCGGTGGATGACCTGGTGATGCAGACGCTGGAGTTCACCATTGAAGAGGTGAGCGCCGATCGCAATGTCTCAAACAACGCCAAGAATCGTCAGATCGTGCTGAATCTCTATGAGAAAGGGATCTTCGACATCAAGGACGCTATCAACCAGGTGGCGGATCGGCTGAACATTTCAAAGCACACCGTCTATCTCTATATTCGTCAGTTCAAAAATGGCGACTTTCAGGGGCAGGATCGGTAATGCGTTATACCTTGCTGGTGACCGGCCCGGCTTACGGGACGCAGCAGGCGACCAGCGCGTTGCTGTTTGCCCGCGCCCTGATCGCGGCGGGCCATCAGCTTGAAAGCGTCTTCTTTTATCGGGAAGGAGTGCTCAACGCTAACCAGCTCACCGCACCGGCCAGTGATGAGTTCGATCTGGTGCGGGGCTGGCAGACGCTGCATCAGGAGCAGGGCGTGGCGCTTAACATCTGTGTGGCGGCCGCGCTGCGGCGCGGGGTTACCGATGTGCAGGAAGCGGCACGACTGCAACTGCCGGCCAGTAATCTCCAGCCAGGCTTTACCCTGAGTGGCCTCGGTGCGCTGGCTGAAGCGGCGCTGAGCTGTGAACGTATGGTGCAGTTCTGATGAATCGGGTCGCTTTTGTCTTTACCCAGGCGCCGCATGGCAGCAGCGCAGGACGCGAAGGGCTGGACGCTGTGCTGGCGACCGGGGCGCTCAGTGACGACATCGGTCTGTTCTTTATTGGCGACGGCGTGCTACAGCTTAATCTCCATCAGCAGCCGGACGCGATAAACAGCCGTCACTATGCCGCCACCTTTGGCGTGCTGGCGCTCTACGATATTGAACAGTGCTATCTCTGCCGGACGTCGCTGCTGGCGCGCGGATTGTCGCCTGATGCCGACCGTCTGCTGGCGGTGACGCTGCTGGATGCACCGGAGCTGCGTCAGACGCTGGCCGGTTACGACCGTATTGTGACCTTTTAAGAGGCGTTGATGCTGCATACCTTATTCCACTCCCCGGCCCACAGTGACCTTGAGACCCTGCTGTTGATGGCGAGTGAAGGGGATGATCTGCTGCTGTTGCAGGATGGCGTACTGGCCGCATTAGCGGGCAGCCGGGCGCTGGCGCAGCTCTCAGCCTGTAAAGCGACGCTGTGGGTGCTGGACGAAGATGTTCAGGCGCGCGGCCTGGCTGGACAAATTTCGACCAATGTGCGTTCGGTGGACTATACTGGTTTCGTCACGCTAACGGTCAGGCATCAGCAGCAAATGGTCTGGTAATCGGCTAAAACCTGGTTATTTCTTGACACCCCTTTGACTCAGCCCTAAAATTCTGCCTCCTCGTAATTCTACGAGGCGATTTATTACGTGTTTACGAAGCAAAAGCAAATCCAGGAGCTATTTAATGGCAACAGTTAACCAGCTGGTTCGCAAACCACGCGTCCGCAAAGTTGCAAAGAGCAACGTGCCGGCGCTGGAAGCTTGCCCGCAAAAACGTGGCGTTTGTACTCGTGTGTACACCACCACTCCTAAAAAACCAAACTCCGCACTGCGTAAAGTCTGCCGTGTGCGTTTGACCAACGGTTTTGAAGTGACTTCCTACATTGGTGGTGAAGGTCATAACTTACAGGAACACTCCGTGATCCTGATCCGTGGCGGTCGTGTAAAAGACCTGCCAGGTGTGCGTTACCACACCGTTCGTGGCGCGCTTGACTGCTCAGGTGTTAAAGACCGTAAGCAGGCTCGCTCCAAGTACGGCGTGAAGAAGCCAAAGGCTTAATGGTTCTCCGTTAAGTAAGGCCAAACGTTTTAAATTAAATGTCAAAACAAACTCATAGAGTTTTGGACAATCCTGAATTAACAACGGAGTATTTCCATGCCACGTCGTCGCGTCATTGGTCAGCGTAAAATTCTGCCAGATCCTAAGTTCGGATCAGAGCTGCTGGCCAAATTTGTAAATATCCTGATGGTAGATGGTAAAAAATCTACTGCTGAATCTATCGTCTATACCGCGCTTGAGACCCTGGCTCAACGTGCTGGTAAAGATGGCCTGGAAGCGTTCGAGGTTGCTCTCGAAAACGTACGTCCGACTGTCGAAGTTAAGTCACGTCGCGTTGGTGGTTCAACCTACCAGGTTCCAGTTGAAGTCCGTCCGGTTCGTCGTAATGCCCTGGCAATGCGTTGGATCGTAGAAGCTGCTCGTAAACGCGGTGATAAATCTATGGCTTTACGCCTGGCGAACGAACTTTCTGATGCTGCAGAAAACAAAGGTACTGCAGTGAAGAAACGTGAAGACGTTCACCGTATGGCTGAAGCCAACAAGGCGTTCGCTCACTACCGCTGGTAACAGAAAGGTAGTTGTTGTTAAACCAGCGGGCGCTCAAACAGCCAACCCGCTGGGGTCGACTAACTTTGAACGTCCTAAAAACCGAGGAATAAAATGGCTCGTACAACACCCATTGCGCGCTACCGTAATATCGGTATCAGCGCACACATCGACGCCGGTAAAACCACTACTACCGAGCGTATCCTGTTCTACACCGGTGTTAACCACAAAATCGGTGAAGTGCATGATGGCGCAGCGACCATGGACTGGATGGCTCAGGAGCAGGAACGTGGTATTACCATCACTTCTGCAGCGACCACAGCTTTCTGGTCTGGTATGGCTAAGCAGTTTGAGCCACACCGCATCAACATCATCGACACCCCAGGACACGTTGACTTCACCATCGAAGTAGAACGTTCCATGCGTGTGCTCGATGGCGCAGTAATGGTTTACTGTGCTGTAGGTGGTGTTCAGCCACAGTCTGAAACCGTATGGCGTCAGGCTAACAAATATAAAGTTCCACGCATTGCGTTCGTTAACAAAATGGACCGCATGGGTGCAAACTTCCTGAAAGTAGTTGGTCAGATCGAATCACGTCTGGGTGCAACTCCGGTTCCATTGCAGATCGCTATCGGCGCTGAAGAGAACTTCACCGGCGTTGTTGACCTGATCAAAATGAAAGCCATCAACTGGAACGACCAGGATGCGGGCGTGACCTTCGATTACGAAGAGATCCCAGCTAACCTGCAAGAACTGGCTGAAGAGTGGCGCGGCAAGCTGATCGAAGCGGCAGCAGAAGCTTCAGAAGAGCTGATGGAGAAATTCTTCAGCGGTGAAGAGCTGACTGAAGAAGAGATCAAGAAAGCCCTGCGTCAGCGCGTGCTGAAAAACGAAATCATCCTGGTTACCTGTGGTTCTGCATTTAAGAACAAAGGTGTTCAGGCGATGCTGGACGCAGTCGTTGAGTATCTGCCAGCGCCAACCGACGTACCGGCAATCAACGGTATGCTGGACGATGGTAAAGATACCCCAGCTGAGCGTCACGCAAGTGATGAAGAGCCGTTCTCTGCGCTGGCGTTTAAGATCGCTACCGACCCATTCGTGGGTAACCTGACGTTCTTCCGCGTTTACTCTGGTGTGGTTAACTCGGGCGATACCGTGCTGAACTCCGTGAAATCTGCACGTGAGCGTTTCGGTCGTATCGTTCAGATGCACGCTAACAAGCGTGAAGAGATCAGCGAAGTTCGCGCAGGCGACATCGCGGCTGCAATCGGTCTGAAAGACGTTATCACTGGTGACACCCTGTGTGATCCAAGCGCGCCAATCATTCTGGAGCGTATGGAATTCCCGGAGCCGGTAATCTCTATCGCCGTTGAACCAAAAACCAAAGCTGACCAGGAAAAAATGGGTCTGGCTCTGGGCCGTCTGGCGAAAGAAGACCCATCATTCCGCGTATGGACTGATGAAGAATCTAACCAGACCATCATCGCCGGTATGGGTGAGCTGCACCTCGACATCATCGTTGACCGTATGAAGCGTGAGTTCAACGTTGAAGCAAACGTGGGTAAACCACAGGTTGCTTACCGTGAAGCGATTCGCTCTAAAGTTACCGACGTTGAAGGTAAACACGCCAAGCAGTCTGGTGGTCGTGGTCAGTACGGTCATGTTGTTATCGACATGTACCCACTGGAGCCAGGTTCGAACCCGAAAGGCTACGAATTTGTCAACGACATCAAAGGTGGTGTGATTCCTGGTGAATACATCCCTGCGGTTGACAAAGGTATCCAGGAGCAGCTGAAATCAGGCCCACTGGCTGGCTATCCGGTAGTGGATCTGGGTGTTCGTCTGCACTTTGGTTCTTACCATGATGTCGACTCCTCAGAACTGGCGTTTAAACTGGCCGCGTCTATTGCCTTTAAACAAGGCTTTAAACAAGCGAAACCTGTTCTGCTTGAGCCTATCATGAAGGTTGAAGTTGAAACGCCTGAAGAGAACACGGGTGATGTCATCGGTGACCTTAGCCGTCGTCGTGGTATGCTCAAAGGGCAGGAATCCAACGCTACTGGCGTTCAGATTCACGCTGAAGTTCCGCTGTCTGAAATGTTCGGATACGCAACTCAGCTGCGTTCTCTGACCAAAGGTCGTGCTTCGTACTCCATGGAGTTCCTGAAGTATGACGATGCGCCGAACAACGTAGCGCAGGCCGTTATTGAAGCTCGTAGCAAATAAGCTACGGTTTAAATTTGAACTGATGCCTTCACCCAGATGGTGAAGGCACAACGTAAGGAATTATCGCCATGGCGAAAGAGCAATTTCAGCGTAACAAACTGCACGTAAACGTGGGCACCATCGGTCACGTCGACCACGGTAAAACCACCCTGACCGCAGCTATCACCACCGTACTGTCTAAAACTTACGGCGGCCAGGCGCGTGCATTCGATCAGATCGATAACGCACCAGAAGAGAAAGCACGTGGTATCACCATCAACACTTCACACGTTGAGTATGAAACCCCGACTCGTCACTACGCACACGTAGACTGCCCAGGCCACGCCGACTATGTTAAAAACATGATCACCGGTGCTGCGCAGATGGACGGCGCGATCCT